>JBFHPZ010000275.1:0-4301 GCA_041592495.1 Gammaproteobacteria bacterium
AACAATACAAAGCAAAAATCAAAGCAATGGAACAGGAAATCATTAAAAAAGACGTGGCCATTGCAAAATTACAAGAAGAATTTTCTTCCATGGAAAAAGAATACCTTGCCATGTATGAAGCATTTCATGGTGATAACTAGCCAGCTTACGATATCTCAAACCAGTTCAACCAAATCAAGGCTGCACCACATTAAACCGGCATGTATAATGACCAACCGTTGTCCGCAAAAGAAATTTGTATATGTCTGATACCATCGATCTTGCCCTTGAACTGGTCTCGCGCCCTTCTGTAACACCCGATGATCAGGGTTGCCAGGAATTCATGGCACAACGTTTACAATCACTGGGATTTGTCATTGAACATCTGCGTTTTGAAGATGTTGACAATCTGTGGGCACGTCGTGGTACTTCCGGGCCATTATTTGTTTTTGCCGGTCATACCGATGTAGTACCCACCGGACCGCTGGAAAAATGGACAGTTCATCCATTCAAACCTGAAATCGTCGATGGCCATCTTTATGGTCGTGGCGCAGCCGATATGAAAGGCAGTATTGCTGCCATGCTGACCGCCTGTGAACGCTTCATTAACAAACATCCCGACCATAAAGGCTCCATTGCTTTTCTCATTACCAGTGATGAAGAAGGTCCTTCGATTAATGGTACCGTCAAGGTGGTCGAAACCCTGGAAAACCGCAATGAAAAAATCGACTGGTGCCTGGTAGGTGAACCCACCAGCACCAGCAAGCTGGGTGATGTAGTGAAGAATGGTCGCCGAGGTTCCTTGTCCGGTAATCTACGTGTGCGTGGCCAGCAAGGCCATGTGGCCTATCCCCATCTCGCGGATAATCCGATACACAAAGCTGCGCCCGCACTGGCAGAACTGGCTGCGACGGAATGGGATCAGGGTAATGAGTTTTTTCCACCAACAACTTTCCAGATATCCAATATCCATGGTGGCACCGGTGCCACCAATGTCATACCCGGTGAACTGGAAGTGTTGTTTAACCTGCGATTCTCAACCGAAGTCACCGATAGCATTCTGAAACAACGCATCGAAGCCATCCTGAATAAACACGGCCTTGATTATGATTTGCAATGGACCCTGTCTGGCCATCCTTTTCTTACACCGGCTGGTGAACTGGTTAATGCCACCTGTAAGGCAATCAAAACGATTTGTGGTTATGAAACGGAATTATCAACCTCCGGTGGCACGTCCGATGGCCGATTTATTGCACCCACCGGTGCACAGGTACTAGAACTCGGTCCACTCAATGCCACCATCCACAAGATCAATGAACATGTATCGGTGGAACATCTTGACCTTCTTTCAGCAACCTACGAACAGATTATGGAAAATCTGCTGCTATAAATAGACTAGAATAGAAAAAAACACGCATAAACGAGGTGGGCAAATGAACAGAGAAAAGGTCGTCTTTAGTTTCTTTATGATCCTGGCACTGACACTGAATTTTGGTTTTTTTACCGGTGACGTTGCTAACCCGGATCATCATAATGTCTACGAACTTTATGCCGTGATTGTCGTTAACCTGATTGCCACCATTCTGAAATTCGGCGATCGCTCCCAAATGGGTGCCATGCTTCTGGCAACCAGCCTGGTGGCAGTGGTGCAGCTTATTTCTGCTTCCATTGTCTGGGCTTACGCGGTTCATGTCAGCCAGGTTGGTTTATCACCAGCGGTCATGTCAACCATTGTATCCCTTAGCGGTGGCGCCATGCTGGCCAACATTATCTCGGTCATACTACTGATGATCGAAACCACCATGATGCGTCATTAATTGAAGGATTAATCAGCAAAAAATACTAAACCCAGAATGAATATTCGCCTCATTCCCGAGACTTATCCATGTCCATAGTGACATCACTCATATTGCGCCAGATGCGCGCACCCTTCATCACACTCATCATAGGGTACAGCATTGCTGTTCTTGGCCTGGTATTAACTCCCGGCGTTGATGACCAGGGTAATGTCTGGTACATGAGCATATTCGATGCATTCTATTTCGTCAGTTACACCGCGACGACCATCGGTTTTGGTGAAATACCCTACCCTTTAAGTAATGCTCAACGCATGTGGGCACTAATCACCATTTATACCACTGTTACTTCATGGTTTTATGCACTGGGTAAAACCATCACACTGGTACAAGATCCCATGTTCCGCGAAGCACTGAAAAAAAATACCTTCGCCAAAGACATAAAAAAATTAAACGATAAATTTATATTAATCTGCGGCTACGGTGAAACAGGAACTGCTCTGGCACATGCACTCACCGAACGTCAAATTCAACCTGTGATCGTCGAACTAAATTCGGAAAAAATAAAAGCGCTACCACTGGCTTCATTTCCAATGTTTGTTCCCGGCATTCAGGGTGATGCACGCGACCCGGAATTATTACGTCTGGCCGGCTTGCAACATAAGCGATGTGCTGCGGTGATTGCCGTAACAGCATCGGATGAAACCAATTTAAAAATTGCCCTCGCCGCCAAGTTGCTCAATCCTAAATTATGTGTAGCCTCCAGAGCCGAGCATGAAGAATACGAAGAGAATATGTTTTCGTTTGGAACGGATTATGTAGTCAATCCTTACGAATCCTTCGCCAATATTTTTAGCATGGCATTACATTCACCTTCACTCTATCTGTTATATGACTGGCTTACCGGTGTACCCAACACCCGCTTATCCAATCCCATTTATGTCAAGGAAGGCCACTGGATTATTTGTGGTTATGGACGCTTCGGACAGGATCTGCACAAACACCTGGCCAAACACAATATACCTGTTACTGCGATCGATCCTTCTCTGGAAATGCGCGAAGAATTCACCAGTAAATATGATAATAAAAATAATGACTTCATACTTGGTACCGGTTTCGATGCTCATACCCTGACTCTGGCCGGCGTTGAAAAAGCGGCTGGTTTAATATCCGGTACTGATAATGATTCAAACAATCTCTCCATTATCATGACGGCCCGTGAAATCAATCGGGATTTATTCATTGTTGCGCGCCAGAACAGGCAATCCAACGAGCGACTGTTTAAGGCAACCAAAGCCAATATACTCATGCAACCCAGCGAGATTATTGCTCGCAAAATTCGCACTCTGTTAACTGCCCCCTTAATGATTGCGTTTCTCAATAAAGCCAGAACCCAGGACCCGGAATGGGCCAATGTTGCGATAAGTCGTATGAGTGGAGTTATCGGTGATAATCGCCCCAATATCTGGACCATTAACGTTACCGATACTGAAGCCAGGGCTTTACATAAAGTACTAACCCTTGGTCGCAGCATTCGTCTTGGCAATCTATTCCAGGACCCAAGATTAAGAGACAGGAAACTGCAATGTGTTGCACTAATGCTGAAACGCAGCAACAGGCTGTTGCTAATGCCAACGGATGATATCGTGATCAAGCCAGGTGACCAGTTGTTATATTGTGGAACACCTGTAGCAGAACGCAGTATGAAGTGGACCATTAATGATATCCACAGCCTGAATTACATCATGACCTTCGAGGCATCACCGGACTCTTTCATCTGGCGAAAAATTTACATGGTCATGAAACGCAAGGAACGCAGGAATCGGCCCCGTAATAAACTTTATATAGATAGCGAAAGCAATGATCAGGATGCATAAATAATGCGCCCCATGGTTTAACCTGCTTTACTTCAAGATACAGATTTAATTATCCGCTTCCATTAATTGTTCAGAATGATCAGCATCTGCTTCGAGCGGTATTAATTGAATTTCTCCTTTGGCCTTGACTGCATCTTCATCAACAAGGCAGCGCACAATTCCTTTATGCGAAGGCAAATCAAACATGGTTTTTTGTAACAGGTTTTCCAGCACGCCTTTAAGTCCACGGGCACCGGTACCGCGCGCCAAAGCCTGTTCAGCAATGGCAGTTAAGGCTTCGTTGGTGAATTCTAATTCAACTTTGTCATAACTGAATAATTGACGATATTGTCTTACCAGCGCATTCTTGGGTTCGGTTAGAATACTAACCAGCGCATCCACATCCAGTTGTTCCAGTGATGCAATCACCGGGAAACGTCCGATAACTTCAGGAATAAGGCCAAAATGTTTCAAGTCATCGGGATGGGTTTCATGGAATCTCTGATCTTTATCCTTCGATTCTTTTTTAGATGACAGCTGAACATGAAAACCAATACCGGTTTTTTCCGGTTGCAAACGTTTATCAACCAGCTCGTCGATGCGGTCGCGCAGTGCCTCCAGCTTTATTTCTTTAATTACCTCGTGGGCAAAAGCTTTCATCATCATCAGG
>JBFHPZ010000276.1:0-4292 GCA_041592495.1 Gammaproteobacteria bacterium
GCAGAAGAAGAAGGTAAGGCTTTTGATAATAAAGTAAATTCGCAAGTGCGGGACATTCGAGAAGATATGGTGCAGGCATCTGATTTAAATCAATTGAAATCAGTTGTTGAAAATCGTCTCGATGTTATCTCAAAACATATCCTGAAATACCGAAATACTGAATCACAGCGATATAACAATGCACAACAAAATGTTGATGAAATGCAGGCCAGAATGCAAACTCTGGAACAGGAAACCGAAAAGTTAAAAATTATTATTATAGAAAAAAATAAACAGGCATTGTCGGATACATTGACTGGCATTCCGAACCGATTAGCCTTTGATCAAAGAATCGAAACAGAAATAGCACGCTGGAAACGCTTCGGAAATCCACTCAGTATCGCCGTGTGGGATGTGGACTTTTTTAAAAAAGTGAATGATACCTATGGCCATAAAGCGGGTGACAAGGTGCTTAGAACCATTGCGCAATTATTAAGTAAGCGAATTCGCCAAACTGATTTTATCGCTCGCTATGGTGGCGAAGAGTTTGTAATGTTATTACCAGGAACAAAAGAAGAAGAAACGCTGCGTCTGGTTAATGAATTACGTAAACAGGTTGAAGAATGCGGATTTCACTATCATGGTAAGGCGGTCACCATCACAGTCTCCTGCGGTGTAAGCTCCTTTAGGGAAGGTGAAGCACTTGAGCAAGTGTTCGAAAGAGCTGATAAAGCGCTCTATAAAGCCAAGAAAAATGGACGTAACCAATGTGTGATTGCCTCCGTGAGATCTGATTGAATTCAATCGTGTTTAGTTATTAATCGGATACACCCAAACCCACATTTCATCCCTTGACTTATCGTGCCAGGTTGCACGCACCTTTGCTTTAACAACGGCCTTATTGACTTGCTGTAGCACTTCCTTGTCTGAAGTTACATAAGCATGGTCATTTACGATACGTTCCTTGATGGTTTGAATGCTGCTAATTTCCACGCCATAACGAGCGGCAAGCCGTTCGCGAGCACGGGCTATCGCGAGTTCTTCCTGGTAATAACGGCCTTGTACGTGCATGCCGGCAGAACCTACTGCACCATCACCTGGATTGTTAATCCAGTCGGGGGCGGGTCTGGAGTTGCTCCCCTGACATGCCGTCAACACAGGTATAAAAAAAATAATCGTTACATATTTCAGTAAATGCATGCAGCGGATAATCCTAGCTTGATTGATATTTGCCGATACGTTCGCGAATCTTTTTTACATATTCGCGGGTTTCTTTATAGGGTAGCTGATTCCGAAGATGTTGGTAGACCTGATCGGGTGACATGCGATTGATTTCATTGAGAGCAGATTGCTTCCACTTGTCATAACTGCCGTGTTTGGATCTGGAATATTTACCAGCAAAAGCACGGAACACATTTCCAGGGCCGGTATTGTAAGCTGCAATGGCCGCCCATTGACGAGACGTGGGGTTAGTTATATCACTCATGTAATAATAATTGAGCCGATGGAGGTAGGCCGAACCCAGTTCAATATTGTTAGTTGGATTGTATAGATAGGTATCAGTTACCACCTTGTCTTGCTTGTAAACAAAGCGATAGGCTTCACGAGCGCCGCTGGTGGGTACCAGTTGCATCAGGCCAAATGCAGGAGCCGGTGACTTGGCCATAGGGTTGAAATAGCTTTCTGTTTCCATCACGGCGAAAATAACCGCTGCAGAAATTTGGTACTTGGCAGCATGCTCATTTACATCCTGTTGAAATTGACTGGCACGACGCTTGATATGGTCCGGGACCAGTTTTAACTGGGTACGGTACACAATGCGTGACTTGCCATCGGTTCCCTTGATGGTGTGCTGAGTGCTGCTGGCAGCCGTTTGATCAGCAAAGTTACTAAAATCGTTTTGTTTTAAATCCTGGCCCTTATTGTCGGCAATCTGGCCTTTGAGCACGGGGGCGCCTGTGGAAACAGCGACTGGCTTACGTGAGATTTCAAGCAGTGATCGGTTGTCAGAACCCTGTGTCAGGGTTTTCAGAATGGTGTCCTTAAGTTGTTTTCGGACTTCTGCATCGGTGGGTTTTTTGTCGGCAGGAACGGCAATTTCAACGTCGATTGTACCTTGTTCGTAATCTACGATGCTGCGGTGGCTCAAATCACCCTGGTAACTGATCCAGTTTTTGTGGTTGGGAAGTACGGCTTCCTTGTTGCCCCAAATCTGTGCGGTTTGTCGTTTGTATTGGTCGAAGGCTGCCTGTAATTGCTGCTTGTATAGCTTGAATTCTTTTTTGTCGGATTCAAATTCCGAATCCGTTTGGGCCTTGAATCGCTGGAATTCACTTTGTGATTGGGTGAAGCTTTCTGCGTAGATTGGCTGATTAGGTAGTAATCCAAACAGCACAATGATGGCGGTTTTTCCAGACCAATTCACAGTAATTGCTCCTTGTAATTTGTATCGTGAGGAATAATAGCACAGGGAAAATTGTCTACTCGATCATTAACAAACGATGATATTTGAAAACGGATTGCCTATTACTGTATTCTCGGCTATGTTAATTCAATCTATAAGCCACTCGTAAACTAACGGAGACTAATAATGATGAATAAGGCTGCTTACCTGGTTGCAGGTGTTGCTATGACTGCCCTACTGGCAGGCTGCGGTGGAAAAACCAAAGAAGATGTCGCTGATTGCGTTTTCCCGGATGCTCCAGGTACGGAGGCTCCAGGCTGGATTTGTGATGAGCCTGTTGAGGGTGTTGAAGTATCTGCTGTTGGTTCTGCTGAAAAATCAGCTGCGGGTCATGATTTCATGAAGCAGATGGCGGCAACTTCTGCTCGCGTCCAGTTGGCCCAGCGCATGAAAGTCAAGGTTCAGAATATGATCAAGCAGTATGTGGAAACCACAGGTGCCGCAGATCAGGAAACCGTTGATAAGGCTCTGACATCCGTAACCAAACAGATTACCAACGAAACACTGGTGGGTACCAAAATTTATAAAACCCGTACCAGTCCAACCGGTTCACTGTATGTATTGTTGGGTATGGATCCGGCCAGTGTTGAAACCGCTGCCCAGAATGCCATCAAAACCAGCATGAATAACGAACGTGCATTGTGGCAACAGTTCAAGGCGCAAAAAGCGCAAGATGAACTGGCGGTCGAAATTTCCAAGATGGAAGGCAATTAATCCTGATTGTTCAATCACAACAGCCGGTCAAAGACCGGCTGTTGCGTTTAGGCATTAAATTAACTGTTAGATAGGGATTAGCCATGTTTCGAATTCGTACAGCTGCATTAGTCTGTGCCGGAATAATTGCCACGAGTTATGCCAATGCAGAAAATCGTGCGGAATTCGAAAAGTGGTTGAAGCAGGAAACTGCAAGTTATCAGGAATACCGTGACAAGCGGGACAAGGAATTTACCGGATTCCTGAAGCAGCAATGGAAGGAGATGCAAACATTTCAGGGTATAGTTCGGGATGAGACGCCCAAACCCGTAAAATTACCTGTTGCGCCCCCGGCGCCGCCCAAACCGCCCGTTGTACAAGTGCCACCGGTTGAGCCACCTGCTCCGAAGCCGGATATTCGGCCCGATATAAAGCCTGTTGAGCCGCCGCCCATTGTAAAAGCGCCTGAACCGGTTGCTGTGCCGCCATCCGTGGTTAAAGTGCCCCCCATTAAGCCGGTGCAACCCTCGGCGGATATCAAGCCAGCCCCTGTGGTGAGTCTACCCAAAGGCACGCCACTGAATATCAGCTTTTTTGGCCAAAGTCTGCGTTTTACCTACGATCCAAAATTCAAAACCCGAGTTGGTTTTGCCATAAATGCGAAAGTCATGAGCGATCACTGGTCCGCACTCAGCCTGGCTGATTATGAACCGCTGTTAAAGCAGATTAACGAGCAGCGTGAGCCCTTACAGCTGAATGACTGGGGCTATGTATTACTGGTAAATCAAATTGCCAAGGGTATTTATCCCGGAGAGCAAAATGAGCAGCTGCTGTTCACCTGGTTTATGTTGACCAAAGCCGGCTATAGCGCACGTATTGCCTATGAACAAAACCGTGTTTTCCTGTTGTTGCCAGCACGTCAGCAGCTGTTTGCAGCGCCTTATTTTACTTTTGATAATGTACGTTATTACGCCCTGGGCTTTGACGGCAATAAACAAAAATTGGGCAAGGTATTTACCTATGACGGCCAATATCCAGGTGCCAGCAATGCACTGGACATGAGTATGAAAAAAGCCATTAATACCGGCCGCAAAGAAAAAACTCGTGAAGTTTCATTGAAATATAACAATCAAACATATCGTGTCCATATAGCTGA
>JBFHPZ010000277.1:0-4283 GCA_041592495.1 Gammaproteobacteria bacterium
AGTCTGACGAAGTTTGCGAAACATCCTATAAAGATAGAGGTGGTAAATATCAGGGCCAAACCGGGGTGACCTTACCCAAGGCCTGATGACATCTAACCCGGGTTACCGGGAGGAACAGTTACTTTGATCAGTCTGGAAAAACTCATTGAACACAGCGGTAAGCTCGGCAGTCTGCCAGCGGTTGTGTATCGCGTGTTTGAAGCCATGGATGATCCCAAATCCACCGCCACCCAGATTGGTCGCATCATTAATGATGATCCGGCGCTGACGGCGCGTTTGCTGAAACTGGTCAACAGCCCCTTCTATGGTTTTGCCGCCAAGGTGGATACGGTATATCGAGCCATTGCCCTTATCGGGCATCGCGAATTGCGTAGTGTGGTGCTCGCGGCCTCCGCGTTGAAAATCTTTGATGGTATTCCTTCCGAGCTGGTGGACATGCAGGCTTTCTGGCGTAGAAGTCTGTATACGGGTGTGGTGGCGCGCGTGCTGGCGGCCTACCGCCGGGAAAAGGAAATCGAGCGTTATTTCATTGCCGGTTTGCTGCACGATATCGGCTCTCTGCTGTTGTATGTGCAACAACCGGAACAGATGACCCTGGTGATGCAACAACAGCGGGATCAAGCCTTAGCCATATGGGATGTGGAAAAGCAGGAGTTGGGTTACGACCATGCTGAAGTCGGCGGAAGCTTGCTGCGTAAATGGAATCTGCCACCGGTATTGTGCCAGGCGGTGCGGTTTCATCTGTATCCCGGGCAGGCGCCGGAAGAGGACCGATCTGCTGCCTGGTTGGTGCATCTGGCGCTACAAATTGTTCAGCATCATCTGGAAAGAAATCCATCGCTGGCCGAGGATGAAGTCATCGATGAAGCTGTCTGGCAGGCTAACGGATTACAACCGGGCCTGCTGGAGCAAATTGTGGCCAAGGCGGAACAGCAATATATGGCCTCGCGGGATATTCTATTCGCCTGAGCCTATTTCCATTTCAGCCTGAGGGAAATAATCGGCCATCCCTGTTGCTTGGCATGGGCAGCCAGCAAATCATCCGGATCAACCGCAACCGGATGTTCTACCTTTTTCAACAGTGGCAAATCATTGTGTGAATCGCTGTAAAACCAGCTGCCTTCCAGGCTTTGCCCCTGATCTTTCATCCATGCATCCAGGCGTTTAACCTTGCCATCCTGAAAGCAGGGTATGCCCGCGACCTGTCCCGTGTAGCGATTGTTTTTGAATTCCGGCTCCGTAGCCAATAAATGAGGTATGCCGAAAGCCTCGACGATGGGTGTGGTGACAAAACTGTTGGTGGCGGTGATGACCACCAGGGTGTCACCGGCCTTTTTGTGTTTTTCAATCAGCTCAAACGAAGCGTGGCTCATGATGGGGCGAATCTTTTCATCCAGAAATTGTTGCCTCAGTTCAAACAGGGTTTCGGTTGCATGTTCAGCCAGGGGTTTCAGGGAAAACGCAAGGAATTCATATATATCCAGGGTTCCCAGCTTGTATTCATCATAGAAACGCTGGTTTTCCTGTTCATAATAATCACGATCCACAATGCCCTGTTCCGCCAGAAAGCATCCCCAGAGGTAGTCGCTATCCCCGGCAAGCAAGGTATTGTCCAGATCAAACAGGGCCAGGGCCATAAGAATCTCCTTGGAAGGGATAAATCGTGATAAAAACTGTCTATAGTTATAAATGAATGCAATATTGTAACCAACAGGCGTTGCCCGGAGCAGCGTTTTTTGGAAGAATCCTGTTCTGTTACAGTTGAAGGTGAGCTAAGTGATTGATTCTGACGGATATCGTCCCAATGTCGGCATAATTTTAAGTAACCCGGAGGGCAAGGTCTTCTGGGCGCGCCGCTTTGGGCAAAATGCCTGGCAGTTTCCGCAGGGGGGTATCCGTGACCATGAAACGCCGGACGAGGCCATGTATCGGGAACTGTTCGAGGAAGTCGGGCTGTTACCGGAACACGTGGAGCTGATTGGCAAAACCCGTAGCTGGTTACGCTATCGCCTGCCCAAGCGCATGGTGCGTAAGCACTCCAATCCGGTGTGTATTGGTCAGAAACAAATATGGTTTGTGCTTAAATTACTGGGCACGGAAAATGACTTCAATCTTTGTCATATGGAGAAACCGGAATTTGATCACTGGTGCTGGGTGGATTACTGGCACCCCATGCGGGAAGTGGTTTTTTTCAAGCGTAATGTGTATCAACGGGCATTGGCAGTGTTAGAGCCGTTACTTTTTAATAAGGTGCAAAAACATACCCAACTCGGTTGATGGCTTGTTTGCCGTAACCGGTTAGGTGGTTTTATTCAAAACGGTTTCACAATAATCAGAATTACGATTGCAATCAGCAACAACACCGGAAATTCATTAAACCAGCGATACCATACATGGCTGTGGCGATTACGATCATGTTTGAAATCCTGCAGGAGTTTCCAGCAATAAATGTGATAAGCAATCAAGATCGCAGCAAGCCATAGTTTAATATCCAGCCAAACCATGCTGTCATAAGCAAGCAGGGCGTAGTCAAATAACATCCAGAGTCCCAGTACCAGGGTAATCAGTCCACCAGGCGTCATGATGCCGTAAAACAGTTTGCGCTCCATGATTTTGAAGCGATCGATACTGATCTGGTCTTCAGACATGGCGTGATAAACAAACAGGCGTGGCAAATAAAACAGTCCCGCGAACCAGGTCACCATGAAAATCACATGAAAGGCTTTTACCCAAAGCATGAACTTATCCAATGTTTTGATAACAAAAGCATATTAACCGCTCGACCAGGTTCTGCAAAGCCAGATAAGTATTTCGTAGTGGGGATAAGGCGACTATACTTATTGCCTTAAAATTTTATCGAATTAAATTGGCAACATTTTATAAACGGGGTGGGACATGATTAAAGCCGGTATTGTAGGCGGCACTGGTTATACCGGAGTTGAATTATTACGCCTTCTGGTAGCGCATCCGGAAGTGGAACTATCTGTAATTACATCACGTAGCGAGGCGGGTAATTCTGTTGCCGATATGTTTCCCAATTTGCGTGGCCATCTTGATATCGCCTTTACCCTGCCGCAACAGGATGATCTTTGTGCCTGTGATGTTGTGTTTTTTGCCACACCAAACGGTACCGCCATGGGGATGGTTCCAGAGTTACTTGCAGCAGGCGTTAAAGTCATCGATCTGGCAGCTGACTTTCGCCTGAAAGATCCGGCAGAGTGGAAGCAGTGGTATGAAGTGGATCATGTCTGCCCAGAGATTCTTAGAGATGCTGTTTATGGGTTACCGGAAATCAACCGTGCCGCTATTCGTGATGCGCGTATTGTAGCCAATCCCGGGTGTTATCCAACTGCAGTTGCACTGGGCTTTCTGCCCTTGATTGAGCAGGGGCTGGTAGATGATCAGCATCTCGTTGCAGATGCCAAATCAGGCGTTAGTGGTGCCGGTCGTGGCGCCAAACTGGGTAGCCTGTTTAGTGAAACCGCAGAAAATTTTAAACCCTATGGTGTGGCGGGTCATCGGCATTTGCCTGAAATTCGCCAAACCTTATCGGGGGTGGCTAAACACAAGGTAGGTTTAACCTTTGTGCCACATTTAACACCGATGATTCGTGGTATTGAAGCAACACTTTATGCCGTGATCAATGATACAAAAATCGATTTGCAGGCATTGTATGAGCAACGTTATCAGCAGGAATATTTTGTTGATGTGCTGCCGGCGGGAAGCTTGCCCGAAACACGTAGTGTCAAGGGTTCAAATATGTGTCGTATTTCAGTGTTCCGTCCACAGGGAGGTGATACAGTAGTTGTGTCTTCAGTTATCGATAATCTTGTAAAAGGTGCTGCGGGACAAGCAGTGCAAAATATGAATATCATGTTCAATATTGAGGAAACAACAGGAATAAATCAGGCAGCATTGTTGCCCTAGACAAATTATGACTACACTCCATGGTGTGTTTAATTAACTAGACTTCGAAATATATGCGGCCCGT
This sequence comes from Gammaproteobacteria bacterium, assembly GCA_041592495.1. GTDB lineage: Bacteria > Pseudomonadota > Gammaproteobacteria > SZUA-229 > SZUA-229 > JBFHPZ01. Next base: position 3,992 of record JBFHPZ010000277.1, read on the forward strand.
TCCAGTACATAATCGTCATTTAGTATCGATACAACGTCCTCATTTATGGGCGCTTTCGTTGCTGGCAATCATTTTTGCTGTAGCTTTAATTGTCAATGCTGCCTATAAATATGGTCAGAATGTTGCCGGTTACAGTGAGTCTCTATCAAGTGAACGTATCAGTGTCTTGCAGAAAAAAATTGATGAACTAACGCAGCAAAATGAAGATTTGCAACGTTTGAATACCAAGCTGGGACGGGACAATGAAATAGAGTTGGGTGCTGGGCATGAGGTTAGCAAAGAGTTATCAAAA
>JBFHPZ010000278.1:0-4274 GCA_041592495.1 Gammaproteobacteria bacterium
CCGTACAACAGTTCTTCTCCAAATACAGCAACAAGAAAAGCCGTTTCCTCAAACAATTCTGGCGCCATGCCCTTAACTGCGCCACCATTGCCCGATCCCTGGCCAGGTTAACCAGTTATAAGTACATAGAGGAAGCCTACCTGGCCGGATTGCTACACGATATTGGCAAGCTGGTCCTGATTAACAATGCCGAATTCGATTACAGCAATCTCGACCATGGCACACATCCGGCCGATGAACTACTGGCTCTTGAAATAGACAAGTTCAACATTAGCCATGATGAACTTGGAGCCAGATTACTTGGCCGATGGGATGTGACAGATGCCATCTGCGATGCCGTGCGTTACCACCATGCGCCGATAGATGAAATTCAGGAAGCACATCATCTTGTTAAGATACTCAACCTGTCTAATATCCTGGCTTCAAAAAATATCCTGAATGACCCGGTCCGCATCGAATATGCCACCGAGCTGTTTGATTTATCCGACCCTATCATTCGTGACATCATTCATCAAAGCGAAGAAGAAGTGGAGAATGTTGCACGCTCAATGGATATTGATATAGGCAACAGCGATACTGCTACCGATAACCGCGACGAGCAAAAACAAATCGAACTCGCACAGGAAGTAAGAGACATTACCCTGTCGCGCAGCAGCCGACTACCAGGCTATCAGGACGAATCTACATCCATATACCAGTCCATTCAAAAATCCATCATGATTTTGTTTGGCATTAAAGAAAGCCTGATTTTCAAATGCGACCATCAAACGCGCTCACTCACTGTTGCGGTGGGACATCCCACCAGTGAACACAGCCTGATCAATGACCTGGCAATTCCATTTGAATCCAATAGCGTGCTTAGCAGCATTATAGATAAACGGGAAATACGTGATTCATTCCAGTCGGATAAGCTTGCTATCGTTGACAAACAAATTATTAGCTTCATGAAAACCGATGGCTTTATTTGTATTCCAGCTATTCGAGCGGATCAGATTGTAGCCCTAATGGTTCTGGGTGTAAGCCAGAACAAATATGCAAGCCTGAACAAAAACCATAATTTATTAACCCTGTTTGCACAGGATGCTGCCGGCCAAATAGAACAGGCCGAAACCCAGGCCAGACTTCGTGACGAAATTACCACTAATAGCCATAACTTATACCGCGCCAAAGCCCGGGAAATTATTCACGAAACCAATAACCCACTCAGCGTAATTCGTAACTATATGCAATTGCTGGCACAACGCCTGGACAGCACTGACCCGGCGCAGGATGAAATCAAAACCATCAAGGAAGAAATTGACCGTGTCGGCACTATCATTTTACGGTGTGCAGACGAAATCAATGTGGATACAAGCACAATTCCATCACAGGGCTTTGAAATTAATGATCTGATGAAAGACATTAATAATATATTCAAGTCCTCCCTGTTTGTTTCGCATAACATCAAGTCGACACTACACCTTGATAGCAATACAGGCCTTGTTTACTTCAACAAGGATACAATCAAGCAAATCATTACTAACCTGATTAAAAATGCAGTAGAAGCCATGGAACCCGGCGGTACACTCGACATTAAAACAAGAAACATCAATATTAATGGCAGGGATTACATCGATATTGAAATCCAGGATACCGGGCCAGGAATACCAGACCAGGTTTTAAAACATCTGTACTCCCCGGTTACAAGCACAAAAGGCAAAGGACATTCCGGCCTTGGTTTAAGTATTGTAAAAAATCTCATAGATAGCATGGATGGCTTTATAAGTTGTAGAACGGGCGAATCCGGGACCATTTTTAATATACAGATCCCCCGGAACAAAGATAAATAATTATAAATACAGGTTGCGAACCATGTCAGACACAAACACAAACCCCTCCAGGGGCAACTCGGAAAACAGGGTTAAGCATTTGTCGGCATATGTCGAAAAAATCCTTATCGTAGATGATGAAAAACTGCATTTACATAGCCTGAGAGAATTACTTACGCATCATGGACACAATGTCGAGTTAGCTAACAGCGGTGTTGCCGCCATAGAAAAACTAAAAACAAACACCATAGGGCTTTTATTACTTGACCTTAACATGCAAGGCATCAGCGGTGCCGAAGTCATGGAGTACATTCGCGAAAAGCACATCAATACCACCGTCATCGTCGTGAGCGGTGAATCATCCTTCGAAGCCGTTGAAAATGCACTCAGACATGGCGCCTATGACTACATCAGAAAACCCTACGCTATTGATAACCTGCTGAACTCAGTCAATAACGCATTAAAAAAACGTCAGCTTGAATCTGAAAACCTTGCCATGCAAACCAAGCTGCTGGAATCCGAGAAACTGCATCGCTACATCGTGAACAAATCACCTGATATCGTATACATGCTGGATTCCGAGGGCCGCTTCACTTTTGTCAACAAGCGCATTGAAACTCTGCTGGGCTACAACCGCAACGAAATTCTTGGCAAGCATTACACTGATCTGATCCATGAAGATGATCATGAAAAAGCTCGCTATACATTTAACGAACGCCGGGCGCATAACCGCGGCAGCGTCAATATCGAACTCAGGCTCAAGTGTAAAAATTGCGACACATCGAAATATTTTAATACACGCCTGTTACCTATCGAAATAAATGCGGTGGGCGTTTACAACTCCAAATCCGAAATACAGAACAAGAAATTTATCGGTACTTATGGCATTGCCCGCGATATTTCAGACCGCATTGAAGCGGAAGAAATCATCCGCTTCCAGGCCTATCATGACATGTTAACAAGGCTGCCGAATCGTGCCTTGTTAAAAGACCGTTTAAATCAGGCCATATCTCACGCCAAACGCAAAAACACTCGCCTTGCAGTGTTATTCCTGGATCTTGATCGGTTCAAGGTTGTGAATGACACACTGGGCCATATGGTTGGTGATCAATTACTGCAAGCGGTCAGCATGCGCCTGAAAAAATGTGTTCGTGAAGGCGATACCCTGGGCCGTATCGGTGGCGATGAGTTCACCTTGCTGTTACCCGAAATAAAATCCAGTGCTGATTCAGAACACGTCGCACAGAAAATCATTAGTGCTCTCAAGGACCCGTTCTGTATAAACGGCCATGAATTCTTCGTTAGCACCAGTATTGGTATTGCCCATTTCCCCGAAGATGGCCAATCCATGGAAACCCTGATCAAGCATGCTGACATCGCCATGTATCACGTAAAAGGCAATGGCAAGGATGGTTATAAATTTTACGCAAATAATATGAATGAAATCTATTCCAGACACATGTCTCTGGAAAACGATATTCGTCGCGCATTACAGAACCATCAGTTCCAGGTGTATTACCAACCACAAATCAACATTGAAACCAATGAAATCTTTGCCATGGAGGCATTGATTCGCTGGAACCATCCAACACAAGGCATTATTTCACCCACAGAATTTATTTCTATCGCTGAAGAAACCGGATTAATACAACCGATTGGCGACTGGGTATTACGCCAGGCCTGCGAAGATCTGAAACTATGGCGTGAGGCCGGCTTGATAGACATGAGGATTGCAGTGAACCTCTCAGCCTGTCAGCTGGATCAGGATAATGTTGTTACGGACATCATCAGCACATTAAAACGCAACAATATTCCCGGCGACAGATTTGAAATTGAAATCACCGAAAATGTATTAATGAAAGATATCGATAATTGCATTCTTAAATTATCGCAATTAAACGATTTTGGCATCAAGATAGCCATTGATGATTTCGGTACTGGCTACTCCTCATTAAGTTATTTGAAGAAACTGCCGATTGATACAATCAAAATCGATCGATCATTTATTCATGACATGCACAACAGCGATGAAGATTCATCGATCATCCGCGCCATCATCGCCATGGCAAAAGGCCTGAACCTCAACATCATATCCGAAGGTGTTGAAACAGAAGCTCAACTGGAACAATTACGCGCCTGGCGTTGTAAAAATGTACAGGGATTCCTGTTTGGTCGCCCTATTGCGGATACCGATGCCATTGAATTACTAAGTCATCCGGAACGCTATAAAGCCAGGCTTGCGGGGCAATACTAGGGTTATGTGCTTTTAACGCAACGCTTTCGCATCTTGCTCACGCTCACTACCTACCTCGTGCAGGAAAAGGCACAAAGTTGCAACGAACACGAAGATTACCTTTGGCCCCATACTCTGTATTGAGGCTCACATCGAACCAACTTTATTATGTAGCCTCGATTAGCATAGCGTAATCGAGGGCTTTTCATGCGTACGAATACGCTGCGCTATTC
>JBFHPZ010000279.1:0-4267 GCA_041592495.1 Gammaproteobacteria bacterium
ACGGACGATAACTCAGTTGAGAAATAGTGATCAGGGGAAATCCCAATGACCAGCCCAATAAACAACATCAATCGTTCAGCGACCGAATCCCTCACTGGTAGTTCGGCGAAAACCCGTGCCAAAAGCAGCCCGGACGACCAGGCAAGCGCCACAACCCGCGCTGAGCCGCAGGACAAGGTAAGCCTTTCCGAAGGAACCCTGCAGGTGCGGGAATTGCAGCAACAACTGGAAAGCATTCCTGATGTGAATGCTGAAAAAGTCGCTGCTATCAAACAGGAGATTGCCAAGGGCAATTATCCGCTTGACCCGGAACGTATCGCTGAAAATTTACTGAACCTTGAAAAAGCATTGAATGATTAACGCCATGAGCCTTGTATCACTGAAATCCGTACTCGAAGAAATCGACCATTCGGCAAAGCAGTTATTAAACTGTTTACATGATGAGCTCAAGGCACTCAATGACAAACAATATGAGTCGTTAATCACTATTGCCGAAGACAAACAGCAACTGGTGGATCAACTGAACAAGCTGGATAACAAACGCAGGGAATTTGATGCGAGCAAACAATTCGGCGATTATTTATTACATCAAGACCCCAGTGGTGAACTTGGTCGTTACTGGAATTCAGTGCGCGACAACATACAAAAATGCCAGCAACAAAATACTGTAAATGGCCGTCTGCTTCAGCGTAATCATCGTTTATCTCAGGAAACCATTAGCTTGCTAAGCGGCAAGCCCATTAACAATGATGCCACCTATGGGCCCAATGGCCTGCGACTGGGACAACGTTCATTGCTATCTGACACCCAGGTTTAGTCATCTCACTTTTCACCGAAATAACTCTCTGCTCTTCAAGGGCTTGTCACCGAGATAATAAGAAAGCACCAGTCGCATTAATGATTTAACTTCCTTGCGGGTGTCATCTGTATCAAGCTGATTCCGATCAAATGCCAGAAGACTTTTCCCCTTGATCACAAGATGATGTGTAATTGAGTGCTGTTCTTCCGGCTTTAATGCAACCGGGCCATGTTCAATGTAATAAACATAATGTCCAGTTTCATCAACTGGTTCACCTGATTCTGCATCTGTATCCAGGTTGATGCCAAATCCCAGGCAATTCAGTAACTGTTTTTCGAATAACCGCAACGTAACTTCCAGATGATCAGCAGCTGCGAGGGTATAAAGTGACTGGTGGTATAAATCAAAAATATCCTCATGGACATCATGTCGATGTAATAAACGCATTAACAACTCATTGAGATAAAACGCACTGGGTAATGCCTTGCCTGACAACTGAGGCAATCGGGATTCCGCCGATTCCGCCATAGTTAAAGCGGGCAAGTCACCCTTACCACTCCATGACACATGCAGTGGTCTGAAAACTTGCAACACGGATTTTAATTTTGATTTGGCACCGCGCGTGCCACGACTGATGACGGACAATCGTCCGTAATCTCTGGTGAAGAGCTCAATAATCTGGCTGGTATCGCGATAATCGTAATGATGCAAAATGTAGGCTGGTTGAACATCGACTCGCATGGTCATTAATCAGCATCATACCCCAGACTACGCAAGGCAGATTCACTGTCAGACCAACCGGCTTTGACTTTAACCCAAAGTTGCAGGAACACTTTCTTGTCCAGCAGCTTTTCCATATCCAGGCGCGCTTTGGTGCCAATGCTTTTTAATCGTGATCCCTGGTTACCAATAATGATGGCTTTTTGCCCTTTCTTCTCCACCAGGATTACTGCATGGATGGTTATCAGCTTTTCATCTTCCTTGAATTGTTCGATTTCTACCGTGGTTTCATAGGGCAATTCCTTACCCAGCTCACGCACCAGCTTTTCCCGAATCAATTCAGCAACAAGAAACCTGACACTACGATCTGTGTATTCGTCTTCCTGAAACAAGGGTGGATTTTCGGGAAGCAAGCCACCGATGAGTTGTTCAAGATTAGCTACATTCTCCCCTTTTTTGGCCGACAGGGGTATGACATTGTTAAATGCATGTTTCTGACTTATTTGTTGAATGAATGGCAATAACGCTTCCTTTTCTTCAACTGTGTCCACTTTGTTAATAACAAGAATGATCGGTGCTTTAACATCCTTCAGCTTGTCCAGAACCATCTGGTCTTCATCTGTCCATTTCAAAGCCTGTACCAGGAACAGTAAAACATCCACATCATGAATAACCGAACTGGCAGCTTTATTCATGTATCGATTAATCGCTTTTTTACCACCGCTGTGTATGCCCGGGGTATCGACGTAAACAAACTGGGCATGCTCCTGTGTTTTAACGCCAAGAATCTGATGGCGTGTTGTCTGGGGTTTGCGCGAGGTAATGCTCAGCTTTAAACCAAGAATACGATTTAATAAAGTTGATTTACCAACATTCGGTCGGCCAATAATGGCAATGTAGCCGCATTTGTGATGATCGGGATTGTTCATATGAACCTGATTATGTTTTCTGTTTGAAAACGGCTTCCACTTCAATAATGGCTTTGGCAGCCGCCTGTTGTTCCGCCTTACGGCGACTGCTGGCTTGACCGGCAGTTTGTATCGCTAGATCATCAATCAAACAAATGACACTGAAAGTCTGTTGGTGAGCCTTGCCGGTAACATCTGTTACTTCATACTTTGGTATCGCCAGCTTCCTTCCCTGCAACAATTCCTGCAAACGGGTTTTCGCGTCCTTAAGCAGGTCGGGGTCCGGTATGGAAGTCAGTTGCTTTTGATACAGTTTGAGTATGAGCTGCTTACAGGCATCAAAACCACCATCCAGATACACGGCGCCAAAAACAGCTTCCACAGCATCGGCAAGTATTGAATTTCTACGGTAGCCGCCGCTTTTTAACTCACCACTACCAAGGGTTAAATAATCACCTATGGTTAAGTCTTCTGCAATTTTAACCAGGCCTTCTTTTTTAACCAGGCTGGATCGTAAACGACTCAGATCACCTTCCGGTGAATCGGGATATATATGGAACAATTCAGCAGCGATTACGAAGTTAAGAATACTGTCTCCAAGAAATTCCAGGCGCTCGTTATTTTTTGAACTTGCGCTGCGATGGGTTAGTGATTCCTGAAGTAGATCCTGGTCATTGAATTGATAATCAAGAGCTTGTTGAAGTTTTCTATGGGCAGATACTTGATTCATGCAACGGGATATCAAATCTTGGGAATAGTTACTTCGTGCTCAAAAGTCGCTATGAATTCCAGGTTGCCGTATATCGGTCCTCTGGATTCATAATAGACAGAAATTAACATGCCATCAGACAACTGTTGAAATTGAAAAGCATCTTTAGAGTTAACAAGATCATAAATGCTATTTATCTGAAGTCTCTTTTGAAGTACAGAGCGGATATAGCCCGGCGTTTTTCCCCTGACTTCAGGATCTTCAGCCAGGCCATTCATGATGGATTTTACAGTACTATAATCCATATATACCGGGATGATACGCAAAGCCATTACACCTTGTATTGCAACCAGTGCAATGATAATCATCCATGAAATAGCCGTTAAACCCCGTTGTTTTTTTATCATGATATAAATCTCCAGACTAATCTATGAAGGTTCCGATTCGGTTCCAGCTTACACCATTGTCCCAGTTCATCCAGATCATAAATGCCTTACCAACAAGATACTTGTCAGCAACCACACCCCAGTAACGACTATCGTTACTGTTATCCCGGTTATCCCCCATCATAAAATAATGGCCTTCAGGAACTATGTATTCTGCATCCAGGCCTGATTTACCCGGAATTAACAGCATGGCGTGCTGGACACCTTCCAGGTCTTCAATATATTCACTGGCATGCTCCTCGCCCGGTCCATCATACTGGGAAACAAATTTTCGCTTTATCGGTTTACCATTTACATAGAGCACTTTGTTGTAATATGCAATGTGATCACCCGGCAAGCCTATGACGCGCTTGATGTAATCAACCGAAGGATCCCGTGGATAACGAAAAACCACCACATCTCCACGCTGTGGATCGTTGATATCAATGATCTTGCTATTTAAAACCGGCAAACGAATACCATAGGCGAATTTATTCACCAGGATAAAGTCTCCAATGTGAAGACTGGGTATCATGGAGCCGGTGGGAATACGAAAGGGTTCAACCAGAAATCCACGTAGCAGAAAAACTATTAACAAAACCGGAAAAAATGATTTGGAGTATTCAACAATAACCGGCTCCTTACTTGGACGCCGGCCAAATCCTTCAGAACTGTATTCATAGGGACTGCCTTTTCTTTTCGGTGC
>JBFHPZ010000280.1:0-4263 GCA_041592495.1 Gammaproteobacteria bacterium
GTACAGTCCAGCCGCAATAAGACTCTTTTTCATCATAATTTTCTCCGGGATTTAAACAGGTGTGTATTTATTAATGAGTCTATAACAAAACATGGTGAAAACAAGAAATGGGCATGATGCGCCTCACATTTATCACCCCTATCCGCTGAATGACACCGTTGATGCAGCAAATATCAGTTTCGGATACACTTTCCAGCCTGATTTTTCGGTTTTGTTATGAGTAATTAGCCTTGAATACACATCCTGCCAGCCTTTTTAAACGCCTCTTGACCATTGTTTATGATTCATTGCTACTAATGGCATTGTTGTTTGTAACAGGCGTCATTGTATCCAGTATTTCAACTTTCATGATCAATGATGGTCATGCTATTACACCAGATCATCCCTTTTTCCTAATTCACAGAACATATGTATTGGTTACGCTACTGGTAGTTAGCTTCTTATTTTATGGCTGGTTCTGGACCCATGGCGGACAAACATTGGGCATGAAGACCTGGCGATTAAAAGTGCAAACACGGGATGGTGGAAATATAAACTGGTCTGTGGCTGCGATCAGGTTTCTGGCAGCGATAGTGTCGTGGATTGTTTGCGGATTGGGTTTTATCTGGTCATTGTTCGACACTGACAAGCGTACATGGCATGACATGATGTCGGGAACGATGCTGATTCAACTGGAGAAGCAGAAAAAATAGTATTCGAACGTTTAATGTACGCGTCGAATGGCAAATAATCCCGCCAACGCCACCAAGGCCACCGGAAATGCTGCACTGAACAGGGGATCAAAGCCATAAATCTGTCCGAAATGATTCATGGTGCGATTCATCAGGAAAAAACCTATCCCTAATAATAATCCCAGCATTAATCGATTACCTGCGCCGCCGCTGCGTTGTGATCCAAATACAAACGGTAGTGCTATCAATAACATGACCAGGGTTGATATGGGTGTCATGATCTTGATCCAGAATGCCAGCAGGTAATGACTGGAATCGAGTTGATTGGCGCGCAAATAATCACTATAGCGATACAAATCCAGCGCCGACATATTGGCGGGTTTAACGCTGACAACATTGAATAAATCCGGATTAATTAATCCCGGCCAGTTTTCCGATAGCCGTGACTGGCTGATAATACCGCTTGCAGTCAACTCGGTGCGCTGGATATTACGTAACACCCACAGATTATTCATATAGCTTGCCGATGCAGCACGGGTGATTCGCTGGATTTCATTTTTGTCGTTGAATTCATAAATATCGATATTACCCAGATGCAAATCCGGATACACACGGCTGACATACATATAACGCATACCATCCCGCACCCAGAAACCATGTTGACCACCCAGCGATATGGTTTGCTGCAAGGCAGTGGCGCGGATGGTTTGTGCCTGACGCTCACTAACAGGTACGACAATTTCACCAATCAGTGCAACAAAACAAACCAACACCAGTCCCGCTTGCAAGACCGAGCGCGCAACACGCATTACCGAAATACCTGATGCACGTAACACCACCAGCTCACTGTGGCCTGCAAGCGCGCCCAGGCTTAACAAACTGCCAATTAATACAGCGGTAGGAAACAATTCATACAGACGATTGGGTAAGCTCAACAACACATACAGGATGGCATCGACAATGCCATAACGTCCCTTGCCTACTTCACCAATTTCGGAAACAAAATCCACAAACGCCAGCAGTGAACCCAGCACCAGCAATGCCATCAATGTGCCACCGATAACCGTGGCGGCCAGATAACGATCCATGATTTTCATTTGCGTACACCACTGCGATGAATCACTGTAGCAAAACCACCGGCGCGACGTATCCACCAGAGCAGAATCAGGATAACGGCAAAACCATGCACCCACCAGATGCCAATTACAGCGGGTACTTTTTGTTGTTCAACCCAGGTCTGGCCTACACCGAGCAAGTTGGAATACATGAGATAAATCAAAATTGCCAAAGCCAGTTTGGAATAGCGGCCTTTGCGTGGCGTGGTATAGCTCAAGGGTAAGGCCAGTACCGCGAGCAAAAATGTTGCCAGTGGAATGGATAAACGCCATTGCAACTCGGCTCTATGTAGCGGTTGTGTAGATTGCCAGAGCTCGGACGTAAACATGGCATCGCGCCGGGTCGCTTTCGTGTTGACTTCATTCTCGGGAATGAAAATACCGTGTTTCTCATATTTGATAATTTGATAATTTGATTTACCAGCCTGCCCCTGATAATGCTGGCCATCCATGAATAAAATAAAATTGCGCCCCTTGTCGTCCTTGTAACGCCTGGCACTTGCGGCGGTTTCCACCTGCGCCTGGTTATTATCCATCGCCTGATGCATAAATACGTTTTCCATTTGGTGGCCATCGCTGGACTGGCGCTCCAGAAACATAATGCCATTGCCATTAGCGGCTTCATTAAATCGTCCTGCAACAAGGCCACTGAGTTGTGAACGACTTTCAATTTCCGCTTTTACTTTTTGAGATTTTTGCGCAATCCATGGCATGGCATACAGGGTAAGAAAAAACAAAAATAAGGTAATGGGTATAACCACAATCATCAGTGGTCGATAAAAACGCTTGAGGCCGACACCACATGCCCCCAGGGCGGCCATTTCATTATCTTTATACAGGCGACTGAAAGATAACAACACACCCAGATACAAGCTTAATGGCAAAAGCAGAATCAAATAACGAGCACCGGTAATAGTCAATAAGGGCATTACGGCATCCATTGGAATGGAACCATCAGCCGCCTTACCCAGCAAACGTGCCAGGGTGCTGCTGAGTAATATCAACATCAACACCAATGTCACACCCAGGCAGGTGATCAGCAATTCTTTAGAAATATAACGATCAATAATGGGAAAAAATGATTTCAATCTGCACCTGAAAGTTTTTAAAGCCCGCAGTAAACTGTTTGTTCGGGAATTTTACGCTGAAATTCATCCCTCATACGACAACAAAACCATAAAATTTACATTATTTAGTCACTCTCCTGCCCGGAAGCCGCATTGCATCAGACTACATTAATCCTCAACTTTATCCCTGAATACAAACCATAGATTAAGAAAAACCCGTAATTTTCAGGAATATGAAGATTTTTTTCATTGTTGACTATTTATCCACGGCATATTTGCATAAAATTCGCAGTAATTCTGATTATGGCACGATGTACATCATTGTTCAGAAAGCATGATGACTGAACCAGCCGATAACAGTTCCTGTTTTTTGCCCAACATTCGATTTTGGAGCCAGTATGGAATTTTCTGTAAAAAGTGGCAGCCCTGAAAAACAACGCATCTCCTGTGTGGCTGCGGGAGTATTTGAATCACGCAAAATGACGCATTCGGCACAACTTTTGGACGATGCCAGTGGCGGTTATATTTCCAACCTGATTCGTCGCGGTGAATGTGAAGGCAAACTCGGGCAAACCCTGTTGTTACATAATGTGCCTAATACACTGTGCGATCGCGTATTACTGATTGGTTGCGGCAAGGAAAAAAATTTCGATATCAAGGCATTCCACCAGGCCAACAGCATTGTTGCCAAATTTCTTGATGAACGTGGCGCCACCGAAGTTTTTTCCTGCATTACAGAACTCAATGTAAAAAGTCGTGATGCGGCGTGGAAAGTGCAACATGCTGTTCAGGCTACTGAAGACGCGCTGTACCGTTTCGATCAACTGAAAAGTAAAAAAGAAAGTGCGCGTCGTCCCCTGCGCCGTATTATTTTCAGCCTGCCCAGCCGCCGTGAATTACCCGATGGTGAACAGGCCGTCAGACAGGGCATGGCTTTAGCTTCAGGCATGACTCTGGCAAAAGACCTGGCCAATTTACCGGGCAATATTTGTACGCCGACTTACCTTGCCGAACAGGCTAAAGCCTTGCAAAAAACCTATCGCAATTTCGATGTCACTGTTCTGGAACAAAAAGACATGGAAAAACTCGGCATGGGCTCACTGCTTTCCGTTGCCCGTGGCAGTCGCCAGCCGGCAAAACTGATTGTTATGGAACACAAGGGTGGTCCGGATGACCAGAAACCCATTGTGTTTGTCGGCAAGGGTGTCACCTTTGATTCCGGCGGTATCAGCCTGAAACCCGGCGCCGCCATGGATGAAATGAAATTTGATATGTGTGGCGCCGCCAGCGTTATCGGCACACTCAGTGCCTGTGCCGAACTGCAATTACCCTGCAATGTGATTGGTATTGTGCCCGCCACCGAAAATTTACCCGATGGCCAGGCAACCAAGCCGGGTGACATTGTCACCA
>JBFHPZ010000281.1:0-4254 GCA_041592495.1 Gammaproteobacteria bacterium
ACGCTCTACCGCACCCTTGCGGAATATCTCGCCCTGTTTGGCCATTTCTTCCGGTTTCTTTTTACCCATGGCGCGGCGTAACAGGTCGGCGCCGCCGAGGGAATAACCTGCCAGCTCCTGGGCAATCTGCATAACCTGTTCCTGGTACAGGATGACACCATAGGTAGGCTTGAGGATGGGCTCCAGTGCAGGATGGGGATATTCAACCGCAGCACGACCATGCTTACGGTTGATGAAGTCGTCCACCATGCCGGACTGCAACGGACCGGGGCGGAACAGCGCCACCAGTGCCACGATGTCTTCGAAACAGTCCGGTTGCAGACGCTTGATCAGATCCTTCATGCCGCTGGATTCCAGCTGGAACACAGCGGTGGTTTCGGAACGCTTTAACAGACTGAAAGCCGGTTCATCTTCCAGCGGTAATAAATTGATATCAAAATCTTTTTCTTCCGGGTGCCGCGCCTTAATGTTCTGCACCGCCCAGTCGATGATGGTGAGGGTGCGCAAGCCCAAAAAGTCGAACTTCACCAGGCCGATCTGCTCTACGTCATCCTTGTCGAACTGGGTGACTACGCTTTGTCCGCCCTGTTCACAATAGAGTGGCGCAAAGTCGGTCAACACCGAAGGCGATATCACCACACCCCCGGCATGTTTGCCGGCATTGCGTGACAGGCCTTCCAGTGACAGCGCCATATCAATCAGCTCATGCACTTCCTCTTCATCATGATAGGCCTTGGCCAGTTCTTCGGAATCTTCCAGCGCCTTGCTCAGGGTCATGCCGATTTCAAAGGGAATCAGTTTGGCGATGCGGTCAACGAAGCCATAGGACAAACCCATGACACGCCCCACATCCCGCACTACCGCCTTGGCCGCCATGGAGCCGTAGGTAATGATCTGGGATACACGATCGCGCCCATAATGCCGGGCCACATAATCAATCACCCGGTCACGGCCTTCCATACAGAAATCGACGTCGAAGTCCGGCAGGGATACACGTTCGGGATTGAGGAAACGTTCGAACAGCAAATCAAACGCCAGCGGATCGAGATCGGTAATCTTCATGGCATAGGCCACCAGCGAACCGGCACCGGAACCACGACCGGGACCCACCGGAATATGGTTATCCTTGGCCCACTGGATAAAGTCCGCCACGATCAGGAAGTAACCGGGGAAACCCATACCGGTGATCACATCGATTTCGGTTTGCAGGCGATCCTGGTATTCCTTGCGTTTAACTTCGGCTTCGGGATCATCCGGTTTGATCAGAATTTTCAGGCGCTGCTCCAGACCTTCCTGTGCCACCCGGGCAAAATAACTGTCGGTGGTATCACCCTCAGGAATGGGGAAATTAGGCAGGAAGCTTTCGCCCAGGCGAACACTCAGATTACAGCGCAGGGCAATTTCAACGGTATTCTCGATTGCTTCCGGAATATCGGCAAACAACTCCAGCATTTCATCTTCGGTGCGCAGGTATTGCTGCTCGCTGTAGTGTTTGGGTCGACGCGGATCATCCATGGTACGACCATCGTGGATACACACCCGGACTTCATGGGCTGCAAAATCGGTTTGCTTGAGAAACCGCACATCGTTGGTCGCCACCACCGGCACCTGGGATGCCAGCGCCAAAGTCACTGCCGCATGCAAATATTCTTCTTCACCCTCGCGACCGGTGCGGTGCAATTCCAGATAATAGCGATCGGGAAAAATACGTTGCCAGGCCTGGAGCAATTCACCTGCCAGAGTCAGATTACCGGATAACAATGCCCGGCCGACATCGCCTTCGCGGCCACCGGATAAGGCAATCAAACCTTCGTTCAATTCCCGTAACCAGTCCACCTCGATCATGGGGATGCCACCGTGCTGGCCATCCAGATAGGAGCGAGAAACCAGCTGGGTCAAATTCTGGTAACCCTCGTTGTTCATGCAGAGCAGAACCATACGCGAGGGTGGTTCGGTTTCGACGGCGGGACGAATCCAGGCATCAACACCAACGATGGGCTTGATGCCGGCGGCCATGGCTGCCTTATAAAACTTGACCATGGCGAACAGGTTGCTCTGGTCGGTTAGGGCCAGCGCCGGCATACCCAGCTCGGCCGCCATTTTCATCAGCGGTTTGATACGGACCGTGCCATCAACCAGCGAATATTCGGTGTGCAATCTCAGATGAACAAAGCGCGGATTCATGTAATTTTTTCTTTATTAAATCGGATTCTAGAAACATTCAATAAATCATTGAATTTATTATTTTTATATTAGCAGCGCTGCGCTATGTATCGGGAGCGTTTATAAAAGCCTGATCATTATCCATCCTGCCGAAGCATCCTGCAACCTGCCATGTAAATATCCTGGTCACCGCCCATTTGCAGTGCGTTTTCCACTTTCACACCCCAAACTCCCCGGGTAAACCAGCCAATTCCCCACCCTGGGAACGATTGGGTAAATAATACCCGAATATAGCATTTATGCATCGGCTAACAATGTAATTATTTACTTTATGTTTATCTTATATATTATTGTTTTCTATTACTTTTCTTACTGGTCCAAATGATTTTCGATGCTCAGGACAGGGACCATGCTCTGCAAGCAGTTGCATATGAATTTTGGTGGGATAACCCTTGTGTTGATCGAAGCCATACTGGGGATATTGAGCGTGCAAAGCTCGCATCAAACGATCACGCGCCACTTTGGCCAGAATGGATGCAGCAGATATTGCAGCCACTTTACTATCCCCTTTCACGATGGCTTCCACCCGACAATTTAACGAGGGACATTTATTGCCATCCGCCAGAGCCAGATCCGGTTGCACCGATAAACTTTCCGCTGCATTTTTCATGGCCAGCAAACTGGCCTGCAGGATATTAATACGATCAATTTCCTCTGCCTCGACCACAGCCACCGACCAGGCCAAAGCACGTTCCTTAATCAGAATTTCCAGATGATCACGTTTCTTTTCACTGAGCTTTTTGGAATCATTCAGGCCCTCAATTGGATTAGCCTCATCCAGGATTACTGCAGCCGCCACCACCGGACCCCCCAGAGGGCCTCTACCCGCTTCGTCCAGTCCGGCAATAAACCGGTAAGGACTCACATCAAAATCAAGTTCATACATTTTGTTTTATCCAGCCCCCTACAGATGAGAAATTCATACGCATTTCCGGTACAATTCGTGTTCTTTTTGCACCGCCGTCCAGATTCAGTATTTCTGGCCTAAAGCGCTCCATCATAAAGAGACCTATACCCCATGAGCAAGATTAAAACCGCCGTTATTGGTGTCGGTTATCTCGGTAAGTTCCACGCAGACAAGTATGCCGCCCTTCCAAACTGCGAACTGGTAGCCGTTGTCGATGCCAATGCCGAAACCGCCAACGCCATTGCCAGCAAACATGGCGTTCAGGCATTAACTGATTACACGTCACTGCTGGGCAAGGTTGATGCCGTGAGTATTGCGGCGCCCACTACCCTGCATCATAAAATCGCCAGGGATTTTCTAACCCACGACTGCCATGTATTAATTGAAAAGCCCATTACCGTCACTGTAGCGGAAGCCGATGAACTGCTGGCCCTGGCCAAGTCCAAAAACCTGCTAATCCAGGTGGGCCACCTCGAACGTTTTAACGCGGCGATTCTGGATCTGGAACAGGTGCTGGAAAAACCCATGTTTATCGAATCCCATCGTCTGGCGCCGTTCAACCCCCGCGCCACCGACGTCAATGTGGTGCTGGATTTAATGATTCACGATATCGACATCATCCTGAATGTGGTGCGCTCCGAGGTTAAATCCATTGCCGCTTCCGGAACACCGGTTCTGACCAGCTCCACTGACATCGCCAATGCCCGACTGGAATTTGAAAATGGTTGCGTGGCCAATGTCACCGCCAGCCGTGTCAGCATGAAAACCGAGCGCAAAATGCGCCTGTTCCAGCCGGATTCCTGCATCACTATCGATTTCCATAACCGCGCCATGAAGGTCTACTCCAAGGGCGACCAGGAAATGTTTCCCGGCATTCCCGAAATCGAGATCAGCGAAAGCGTGTATGAAAATAATGATGCATTGAATGTCGAGATTGTTGCTTTCCTCGACAGCATCCAGAATGGCACGCCGGTGGTGGTTACCGGTGAAGACGGTCGCCGCGCACTGGCGACTGCAATGGAAATTTCCAAATTACTCAGTGAATAAGGTTTAGCAATGAATATCCCCATGGTTGATCTCAAGGAACAATATCATCGCCTCAAGGAAGAAATTGATAGCGGCAT
>JBFHPZ010000282.1:0-4245 GCA_041592495.1 Gammaproteobacteria bacterium
GCATCTGCGGCTGATAACGGGGCATGGAGCGTGGAATATTGTTGTACCCGAACACCCGCACCAGCTCTTCAATTAAATCGGCTTCAATGGTGATATCCACACGGAAGCTGGGGGGCGTGACTAACCAGCTGTGTTCATCCTCCGCAACAACCTGCATACCGAGTCGCACCAGCAGGTCTTCAACCTGTTGATTATCAAAGTTAAAACCCAGCAAACGCTGGATACGGGATGCACGTAATAATATGGGCGAAGCTTGCGGCACATGACCAATGCTGACCTGTTCCTGAACCGGGCCGACTTCACCACCACAAATATCCAGTAACAATCGAGTGGCTCGTTCCATGGCGCGGAAACAGGATTCCGGATCAACGCCTCGCTCAAATCGATGGGATGAATCGGTATGCAGGCCAAACTCACGGGCACGGCCGGCGATTGCCAGCGGTGAGAAATAGGCACATTCCAGGAACAGGTTACGGGTGTTATCCGAAACACCGGAACCTTCACCGCCCATGATACCGGCCAGAGCCAAAGATCGGGACTCATCGGCAATCAATAATGTTTCAGCAGTGGCAGTGATTTCCTTGCCATCCAGCAGTGTAATTTTTTCACCGGCTTTCGCCATACGCACCTGAATACCGCCTTTTAAGGTATCCAGATCAAAGGCATGCATGGGTTGCCCCAGTTCCAGCATCACATAGTTAGTCACATCCACAGCAGGGCCTAAACTGCGGATGCCGGAACGACGCAGGCGCTCCACCATCCATAAAGGTGTTGCAGCATTCACGTTCACGCCACGCAAAACGCGCCCGAGATAACGCGGGCAGGCTTCCGGCGCCTGAACCTGTACCGAAAAAGTATCCCGGATATGGGCCGTAACATCTGTGGTTTCAACTTCAGTCAGCTCAGTTTGATTTAGTGCAGCCAGTTCACGAGCCACACCGGCAACACTCAAACAGTCACTGCGATTCGGGGTTAAATCGATTTCAATACACTGGTCATCAACCTCCAGATAATCCCGAATATTTTTGCCAACCGGCGCATCTGTAGGCAGCTCCATCAAACCATCGGAGGTTTCCGCCATGCCCAGTTCTTTTTCTGAACACAGCATGCCGAAGGATTCGACACCACGGAGCTTGGATTTTTTGATTTTGAAATCGCCGGGAAGCACTGCACCGATGGTTGCCAGTGGCACCTTCAGACCTTCACGCACATTGGCGGCGCCGCAGACGATTTGCAGCAATTCACCACTACCACCATCTACCTGGCAAACCCGCAGTTTGTCGGCATCCGGATGTTTTTCAACGGATTTAACTTCTGCGATCACCACACCGGAAAATTCGGCAGCAGCAGGTTCCACAGAATCCACTTCCAGACCAGCCATGGTCAGCTGTGCCGCCAGTTCATCAGTCGATACCGCAGGATTCACCCACTCACGTAACCATTTTTCACTGAATCTCATGCTGCATCCTCAAACAAACTGTTTCAGAAAACGTAAATCGTTTTCGAAGAACATGCGTAAATCATTCACGCCATAGCGCAGCATGGCCAGACGCTCAACGCCCATACCAAAGGCGTAACCGGTAAATTTCTCATTGTCGATGCCGACGTGCTCGAACACTTTGGGATGCACCATGCCGCAGCCCAGCACTTCCAGCCAGCCGCTTTGGCCACAGACACGACAACCATCACCGCCACACATCACGCATTGAATATCCACTTCGGATGAAGGCTCAGTGAACGGAAAATAAGACGGACTAAAACGGGTTTGTAACTTGTCGTTTTCGAAGAACAGGCGCAGGAATTCCGCCAATGTACCCATGAGATCGGCAAAACTGACATCCTGATCCACCATCAAGCCTTCCACCTGATGGAACATGGGCGTATGAGTTAGATCGGAATCACAACGATAAACACGACCCGGCGCAATCAGACGCAATGGCGGCTGGGTGGTTTCCATGGCTCGAATTTGAACCGGTGATGTATGGGTGCGCAACAGGGTACGGGCGTCAAAATAAAAGGTATCGTGCATGGCGCGCGCCGGATGGTGTGATGGAATATTTAGTGCCTCGAAGTTGTGATAATCGTCTTCGATTTCCGGGCCTTCGGCGACTTCAAATCCCAAACCGGCAAACAGCTCTTCAATACGCTGCATGGTGCGTGTCACCGGATGCAAACCACCGGATTGTTGTCCGCGCCCCGGTAAGGTGACGTCAACCGTCTGTTGCTTCAATTGCGCGTTAAGCTTTTCTTCTTCGAGAATCACTTTACGCTGATCCAGCGCATCCTGAAAAGCGCGTTTGGCATCATTGATAATTTGCCCGGCCTGTTTGCGTTCTTCAGCCGGCAATTGTCCCAATGCTTTTAACTGATCAGTAAATACACCCTTTTTGCCCAGATAGTGCACGCGCACCTGATCGAGTTGTTGCAGATCTGATGCTTGGGTAACTGCATCCTGAGCTTGCTTTAATACTTGCTGTAATTCAGCCACGAATTTATACCGTCAATTTTTGTTTATTGTTGCCACAAAGGACAAAAAGAAAAATTTGATCCAGAACTAAAGCAAAATAATTCAACTTCATACTGTTCTGAAACAGCCGCTCCTGCGCTTCCCTGCACCCGCGGCATACGACTGCCAGGGATGGCGGAAGTGCAAGAGGCGTGCAATGGAACACGCCTTGCCCGTACATCCTGTACATAAAAAAGGGGGAAAGACTGGTCTCCCCCCCTTTATGCATGGATCTAATTAAACAGCTAAATCAGATCTTATGCTGCAAGACCAGCTTTGGCTTTTTCAACCAACTGACCAAATGCGGCCAGGTCATTTACAGCCATATCAGCCAGAACCTTGCGATCAATTTCGATTGACGCCTTGTTCAGACCATTGATGAAACGGCTGTAGGACATACCGAATTCATGCGCAGCTGCATTGATACGCACAATCCACAGTGAGCGGAAATCACGTTTCTTGGCACGACGGTCGCGATAAGCATACTGGCCTGCCTTGATAACCGCCTGGTGGGCTACACGATATACACGGCTGCGGGCACCGTAATAACCTTTGGCTTTCGCCAATACATTTTTGTGACGGGCTCTCGCCTGAACACCACGTTTAACTCTTGCCATGATTCCGTCTCCTTATACGTAGGGCATCATGCGGTTCAGCATGGGCAGATCAACAGCAGCGACCTGAACACCTTCACGCAAGTGACGTTTACGTTTTGTCGACTTCTTGGTCAGAATATGACGACGGAATGACTGGGCGCGCTTAAAACCACCGGAACCAGTCCGACGGAACCGCTTGGCTGCGCCGCGGTTGGTTTTCATCTTGGGCATGTTGTACTCCAAAATAATACTTTAAAAAGACCCGGACCCAATCACATGATGTAACTCACGGACAGATGCAGGGTGATTATTGGTCGGGCTTATTTACGTGGACCCTGATAAACCACGATCGGGCTTGCGCCTGAATTCTTTACTTGGTCTTCCTGGGTGACAGCATCATCACCATTTGTCGACCTTCCATTTTGGGAGCCTGCTCTATAACTGCAATATCTTCCAGATCCTTGCCGACACGTTGCAACTGCTGCAAACCTAATTCCTGATGGGCATTTTCACGACCACGGAAACGCAGTGTTACTTTTGCCTTATCGCCCTCTTCCAGAAACTCCCTCAATTTTCTGAGTTTGGTCTGGTAGTCACCTTCTTCGGTACGGGGACGGAATTTGATTTCCTTGATCTGAATCTGCTTCTGTTTCTTCTTGGCAGCCTGCTGTTTCTTGTTTATTTCAAACTTGTACTTGCCGTAATCCATGATTCGGCAAACAGGCGGTTCTGCATTAGGAGAAACTTCAACCAGATCAAGCTCGGCTTCGGCAGCCATTTCCAGCGCCTTTACCGTTTTGATAACACCGAGCTGGTTGCCTTCAGCATCAATCACCCTGATTTCAGGATGCGTGATCATCTCGTTCGTACGAACTTTCTTTTCAGCAGCTATATTCTAGTCCTCCAAAATAGTGAAACCGCGGTTCTCGATGGCTTTGGAAAGCTTTTGAGCAAAGTCGTCAACCGACATGGTGCCCAGATCTTTTCCGTCTCGTGAACGCACGGCTACACTGTGATTCTCAAGTTCCCGGTCACCAATGACCAACATCAGGGGAACACGCTGTAATGTATGCTCGCGGATTTTAAATCCGATCTTCTCATTTCTCAAGTCCGACTTGACCTTAAAGCCTTGAGAATGGAGGA
>JBFHPZ010000283.1:0-4244 GCA_041592495.1 Gammaproteobacteria bacterium
AAAGTATGCGCAAGGCTTTTCTGCGTAGCCCGGTTAAATTCAGTCGCATTAGTTCTGGCTTTACCAGCAATCGTTATCATCCCTTATTGCACAAAATACGCTCACATAAGGGTGTGGACTACGCAGCCCCTCGTGGCACACCGGTGCATGCATCAGGTGATGGGAAAGTAATTTACAAAGGCAAAAAGGGCGGCTATGGCAATGTCGTCATACTCAAACATGGCAATACCTATTCAACTTTGTATGCACATTTATCAAACTATAATCGCAAGATTTATACCGGTGGCAGCGTCAAACAAGGGCAGGTTATTGGCTATGTAGGTTCTACTGGTCTGGCATCAGGACCACACCTGCATTATGAATTCAGAGTGAATGGCGTTCACCGCAATCCTCTAACCGTTAACTTCCCAAGTACCAGCCCTATTCCTGAGCGTTATCGAGACAACTTTCAGCTAACAACACAAGACTTTCTGGCGCAGCTCGATGTGCTCGCACGTAACACGCTTGCTTTAAATCAAAACTAGCCATGGGCGAACTCTACATTGGCCTGATGTCCGGCACCAGCATGGATGGTATCGACGCTGCATTGGTGGAATTCACTAATCAACAAATCAAACTTATCAACCATCATAGTCATGCACTACCCGATGGTTTACGCCAAAACCTGTTATCACTCGCATTGAATGACGCCACAGCTAACATTGACCTGCTCGGTTCAACCCATGCCGAACTGGGGTATATTTTTGCGGATGCCGTACTTGAGTTACTGAAAAAGTCGTCATATCGCGCAAGTGACATCAAAGCCATAGGCTCACATGGCCAAACAATTCGCCATCAACCAAATAGTAATTATCCATTCAGCTTACAAATCGCTGATGCAAACAGGATTGCCTATCGAACAGGCATCACAACAATTGCGGATTTTCGCGGCAAGGACATTGCTGCTGGTGGCCAGGGCGCTCCGCTTGCACCAGCTTTCCATAAAGCCGTATTTAGCAGCGACAAGGAAGATAGAGGGGTAGTGAATATTGGCGGTATTGCCAATGTGACTTTTTTGCCTTGCAATACACAACAACCCTGTTTTGGTTTTGACACTGGCCCGGGCAATATGTTGATGGACGCCTGGATCAAAAGACATCACAAAACAAATTTTGACGCTAATGGCGATTGGGCCAAAAGCGAACAACCCAATCTTCAGTTATTGGAAAAATTAATGACTGATGATTATCTTCGCAAACCGCCCCCTAAAAGCACCGGGCGTGAACACTACAATCTCGAATGGCTTGATCAACAACTGGTTGAGTTTCGCAACCTTGAACCTGCAATTGTGCAAGCTACCCTGGCTCGATTTACAGCCGCTAGCATTCAACAATCAATAACAGAATACATGCCGTCAATACGCACGCTCATTATTTGTGGCGGCGGAAGTCACAACACCCACCTAATCTCATTACTGAGTAATCTACTGCCAAACACAAACGTTTGTTCCAGCGCCGATTTTGGAGTAGATCCTGACTGGGTTGAAGCTATTGCTTTTGCCTGGCTGGCAAAACAAACTCTGGAACACAGGGCAGTAGAGCTGACTAACATCACCGGCGCAAAAGAAAACGTTATCCTCGGTGCTATTTACCCAGCCTAACGCTGATTCATTGCCTTGTATGGCCGCTGATAATAACCCGTATAAACCTGGGTAGGACGAAATATTCGGTTGTCTGATAATTGCTCTCGCCAATGCGCCAGCCAACCCGCCGATCTGGAAATCGCGAAAAGCGGCGTAAACTGATCTGTTGGAATACCAATTTCCTGATAGAGAATACCGGAATAAAAATCAACATTGGGGAACACCCCTTTTTCAGCGAGACGATCTTCGCAAACAGCCTCGAGAGCAATTGCAGTATCAAACAAGGGACTGATAGTGCCTTTCTTTTTCGCCCAGTCCATCATCATTTTTTGCAAAATAGTTGCACGAGGATCCTTAACACTATATTCACGATGCCCCATCCCCCAGATCTTACCTTTCTTGCTCAGCTTTTTATCAACCCAATCTTTAGCATTCTCAGGCTTGCCAATATCCCGCAACATACGTACTACTTTTTCATTGGCACCACCATGCAAAGGTCCGGCAAGCGTACCAATTGCAGCCGCTATAACCAGATAAGGACTGGCAAGGGTAGAAGCTGCGACCAGGGCAGCAAAAGTAGATGCATTAATGGTATGCTCAGCATGCAATATAAGACAGGCATCCATAATACGCGCCACTTCCGGATCCGGGTCTTCACCCGTAAACATATAAAGCAGGTTTTCAGCGTAAGTTAAGTCTTTTCGTGGAGGGATAGGATCATAACCGTTCCGAATCTGTTCCCACATGGTAACGATGGTTGCCATGCGTGCGACGATTTTGGTCGCCATGCTAAATGAATAAGCCTCATTATTATCGGAGCTATCAGATGGATAAAACATACCAAGGCTGGCAACAGCAGTTTGCAACATCTCCATAGGATGGCCTGTTGCGGGCAAATTCTTCATGATTTCCCGAACATTATATTTCACTATTCTGTTACTACGGATTTGCTGGTCAAATAATTCAAGCTCATCTTTTTTGGGTAGCTCACCGTTCAACAACAATAAAGTTGTTTCTTCAAATGTGCTTTTTTCAACCAGCTCCTGGATGCTGTAACCCCGATAGGCTAATAGCCCGACTTCTCCATCAAGATAAGAAATATTGGATTTTGTTGCGGGAACACCGGCAAGACCCGGCAAATATTCACTCATCTGAATTCCTTTATAGATCGCAGAAAGGCATCATAGAATATCAGACAAATTGAATACAACAGATTAGGCAAATAAAAAAGGGGTGTTAAGCACCCCTTTTTTTAAGCGAACTTGATCGAGATCAGGCAGGTGAGAACGAAGATCCACAACCACAGGTGGTTTGGGCATTAGGATTACGAATAATAAATTGCGCACCCTGTAAATCTTCTTTGTAGTCAATCTCGGCACCAACCAGATACTGGTAGCTCATTGGGTCAATCAGTAGGGTTACACCACCTTTTTCCACAGCGGTATCACCATCATTCATGCTTTCATCAAAGGTAAAGCCATATTGAAAACCAGAGCAACCGCCACCCGAAATAAAGACACGCAACTTGAGATTGGGATTGGACTCTTCCTCAATCAATGATTTAACCTTTGCCGCAGCTGCATCGGTAAAATTCAGCGGTGCTGGCATGGTTTCGGCGGTTTGTGCAGTCATTAAATTATCTCCAAAACATCAATAATCTTTTGCTACTGGCTAAATTAGCATTACCTGACTGATTTAGTCAACTTTTTCTTCTTTGTCATCCTGATCCTGACGCTTCTGATGCCCTTGTAATCAGTTTGTCGATGGGCTTGGTTCCGATTTCAAGGCGCCTTCGTCATTGCTAGCCTTTTGATATCCCAGCAGTTTCTTCTCATCCTTGCAATGCACCAGACTGCCATTGACTTCTGCTCCCATAGCCATTTCCAGCAAATTGTAATAAACATTACCCTTGACTTGCGCCTTGCCGGATAACTCTACTCGCTCGTTGGCGTAAACATCGCCAATAACTTCACCGTTAAGCACCACGTAGGGCACACGAACCTCGCCTTCAATACTGCCATGATCGCTCAGTATCAACATGGAATTTGAGCCTTCTTCCGCAATCACGTTACCAATGACTTTACCATCAATATGTAAACCACCACTGAAAATCAGATCACCATGGATTTCAATACTGGTACCGATGAGCGTTTCAATTTTACTCGCCTTAGCTTTGGGTTTACCAAACATTAACTGTTCTCCTCGGAAATAATATCGTTCCAGCTATACTTTTCATCAAGCTTTGGAACACTGGATGTCGAAGGCATTACTCGTACAGACATGGACATTGGTACAAAATCGTCCGGGATTCTGATACCGCCTTCAAAGTTCTGGAAATATTTAAAACCAAACCGTTGTTGGCTGGCCGTTTTTTCAGATGTAATACTCGACAGGTTTATAGTTTTCGATTGGCCATCAGCCGAATGCCCGTCAAGGGTAATCTCAACCAGGCCGCGGATGACCGAATCGTGGCGTCCTTGCTGGATCAGGATTAACTTGTACTTAAACCGCTTGTCTCCATCCGGAACCATCTGAACTTTTTTAACCGCAATACTGCGCTCTGATGAGTTAGGAGACACAATGTTGCGATAAAACGTCAGCTCTTCTCGCATCTCAAGGATTT
>JBFHPZ010000284.1:0-4237 GCA_041592495.1 Gammaproteobacteria bacterium
ATAGTCATCGATATCCGATGCTAAACCCGTGCCCTCACCAACCGCTCGAAATGTCAGTTCACGTAAGCGACCAAGCTCCGGCAACACATGGGGTAAGGCACTGGCCGGTGCGCAATAAACAACCAGGGGATCTGCTTCCAGCATTAAATATTCACCGGATAAGGCATCGATATCCGCCTGCAATTTCGT
This sequence comes from Gammaproteobacteria bacterium, assembly GCA_041592495.1. GTDB lineage: Bacteria > Pseudomonadota > Gammaproteobacteria > SZUA-229 > SZUA-229 > JBFHPZ01. The sequence goes on from JBFHPZ010000284.1 coordinate 190, forward strand.
AATGGCAACAGCTTCAGCAACCGGCTGCATGGATTTAGATGACTTTAATTTTTTTATTGCTCGTTTATTTTCGACAAAACCAGCCAACAAATAGGTGTTAAGTCGCAGATACTGAGTAACCGCATTATCCGATGGCAAGTGTTTCAATTCTGAATAGGCTATGGGCTCACCCATATGTATTACCATGTTCTTGCGACGCTTGTTTAACATTTCCCTCGCCAGTAACATGGTTCGCAACCCCGGATGCACCATCCCCGCCACCTGGAACAGGGGACTGTTCTTGCCCTCAATATAAACCGGCACTGTTGTTGCAAATGTTTTACGTACCAGCATACCAATGATGCGATTCCATTCACGATCGGTAATCTTCCTGCTCTGAATATCAAGAGCTGATACTTCACCCGCTGGAAACACCAGAAGCAAACCATCATTGCGCAAATGATTTACTGCCTGTTTCACACCCAGCACATTAGCCTTTGCAGAAGAAACCGTATTTGAAATAACTTCCACACCAATAAACAATTCAGATAATTCTTCAATACGGTGCAAAAACTGATTGGCAAGTATTTTCACATCACTGCGACGCTGCAACAGAAGCTCTGCCAACACCACACCTTCAATTGCCCCGAACGGGTGATTGGCAACAACAACCGTGGCGCCCTTCTCGGGAATATGATCCGCACAACCACTGGCCAGGCGATAATCCACATTCAATGTTTCCAGGGTATAACGTAAGAACGCTTTCGAACTCATGCCACGCTGCCGCTGTTGATAGTATCGATCCAGCGCTCTTAAGCCCAGAACCTGCTCCCCTGCAGAAGCCAGCCAACGCATGTGGTCTGGGGATTGAATCCTGAAGGGTGTCGAATTTTCGGATTGCATGGAAAAATACCTTACATAGAGTGTGATGAATACCGTGATGAAAACTGCGGCCTATCCGGCCTATACATCGGAAATTCTATGTATGATATTTGTCTTATTTATTTCAAATTAATAACGTTTTGGTTACATCTGCTGAAATTTCATAAATATTTACTATTCTTGTGAATACACATTACAGCATATTCGGCTGAGCTTCTTTTTTAACATCCAGGTAGCGCCATGAAATTTCTGCAAAACATTTCTCTAAAATATCAAGTTTGGGGTGGTCTTCTCCTGACCATGATATTAATGTTGCTAATTGCGCTGACATCACTTTATCGGCTTAATGAACTCCAATCTCAGGCCAGTGAATCCACCGAACTCAGCCAACCGACCATGCTGGCAGCCCTTAAGCTGCAAAACAGTTTAAATAAAACCAATAGTGATTTGGGCCTGTTCATGGTTAACCGTTCAGATGAATATGCTCAAACTTATAGAAAGTCCTTGCAAAATGTTGCGAATAATTTGAATCAACTGGAAACATTAGCCAACCAGCTCAATGACAATGAATTACTCCAGCAAATCAAGCAGCTCAAAATACTGGTAAATGAGTACAACAAGTTACAAGGCATACTGGACAGTCTTACCACGAACATTCCTGAAAACTATCCAGCCATGCGACTAGCAAACGACACAATTAACCCCATCTATAAAGAAGTATCTCAGGCATTCTCCCTTATGACTGATTCCGAGTTTGATGAGGGCATCAGTAAAAATCGTCAACAACTATTAAAAGCACTCATTGACATCGAAGTAAACTGGCATTTGATTGCCAACAATTTCAGAGTTTTCCTGGCTAATCCCAGTGATGAAAGAATTAATGAAGTCAAACCTTATATCGAACTTCAATATAGATTGATTCAGGACCTTGGAAAATACCAGGCCAGGTTCACTTTTGAGCAGGAAGAAGGCTATAACCTGATTAAGAATCGCACTACGAATTACATCAAAACGGTTGAAAGTATATTCAACATCTATCATGAAGATAAATGGCGTCGTGACAGCGAGTTAATAAAAAATGAATTCGCGCCACTAATGAAAAACATATCCTCCAATGTTGATCATATTATTAACTACATAACTTCCGCTGTAGAAACCAGCAATCAAAACCTGATTAATGAAATTGAAAAGACACGGCTATTTTTAATTTCCCTTCTGGTCATTGCATTGATTATTGGATTAATAGTGGCGACCACATCATCAAAACAGGTCACCACAATAGTTTCAGAAATTCAATCCAGCCTGAAAATATTATCATCCGGAGATTTTTCAAAACGCTACAATGAAAACAGGGTTGGTGAAGTCGGCAGGATAGCCAGCATGATCAATAGTTTCTCAGATCAAATGAGTGACATGATCCGGAACATGCATACATCTGTGGACAATCTCAAGCACGCATCCAATGAAGTCAGCATTACTACTGAACAAACAGCCAGTATTATTATTAAACAACACCGGGAAACCGAACAGGTTGCGACTGCCGTTGAGGAAATGACGGCTACAGCACAGGAAATCGCCCAACATGCATCACTGGCAGCAGATTCTGCAAAACAGGCAGATCATCACGCTAAATCAGGAGCACTGGTTTCAACAGAAGCCATGGGTGGCATCATTCACCTGGTCGACGATCTCAACAAAGCCTCAAATGTCATAAAGAAACTACAACAGGAATCAACTAATATCAGTGTTGTACTGGATGTTATTCGTGACATATCGGGCCAAACCAATTTACTGGCTTTAAATGCCGCCATTGAAGCTGCCCGTGCAGGCGAACAGGGACGCGGTTTTGCTGTAGTTGCTGATGAAGTGCGAACCCTCGCCAGCCGCACCCAGGAATCCACCGATCAAATCAGAACCCTGATCGAAGTATTACAAGCGGGTGCAACTGATGCGGTAAATGCCATGGATAGCGCTATTAAGGAAGTCAACCTTAACAGTGATCAGGTGGAACGTGTTGCAGAGGCACTGGGTGGTATTGCAGGTGAAATAAGCAACATCAATAACATGCTGGATCAAATGGCGGCTGCCAGTGAACAACAAAGCAGCACATCTGTCGAAATTAGCCGCAATGTTTCATCAATCAGCACGCTTGCAGAACAGACATCTCAAAGCTCAGAACATCTGAAACTTGCTGAATCCGATCTCAACAATGTCACTGGCAACATCAATGCCATTATTGCAAGGTTCAAAACCTGAAATTGCAAGTGCGACTAAGTCAAATGACAAGACAGTGTGAGGACATGACTCAGGCAGTCATTTCCTTTAGCTGACTTAGATTGAGAATAGTTATCTTTTTTCCGTTTACTTTTATCAGGCCACTATTTTTCAGGCTTCTCAGTATGCGTGAAAATGTTTCAGGCTGTATGGATAAACAGGATGCAATAATGCTTTTGGACGTTGACAAGTTGATTTCATAACTTTTATCAAGCACATGATCACTCGGTACCTGTTTTAACAAATAGCTAACCAAACGATAGCTGGCATTCTGCAAAGTCAAATAATCCACCTGGTCAAGATAATGCTGCAAACTGCGACTCATATCAGCCATGAGCTGAAAACAGGTTTCCTTTGATTCTTCCAGTATTGATTTAAACGTCCTGAAATCAAATGTCAGCAACTCGGTGTTGGTTAACGCATTGGCGCTCAAGGGATAGACACACTCGTCCAGCATCAGAACGGTCTCGGCAAATAGCTGTCCTGGCTGCTTGACGTCAATTACACGCTCGGTACCTTCCACAGAAACACGATATAGCTTGACTTGACCTGAACGTACTAAAAAAAATCGGTCAGCTGGCTGGCCCTGCTCGAATAAATGCTCACCTTCTGATAATACCAGGCGTTTCATGCTGTTTTTTATTCTATCTATATGGGACAAGGTCAGGTGGGACATTAGCGGAAGCTGATTTAGCTCGGAAGCAGAAATAGCACTAGAATTCACATTCATCATTTGACCCATTGCTTACTCCTGTAATGAGATTTGAAACCCTAAGCCCGAAACACAGCCAATTAAGGTGCGGTGATTATATTCAAGCAATTTAATTTTAGAACGCTAAATTTCTTCTGCACGTTGAAAATTTGATGCACATCAAGAATGCCAAAAAACACCATATTTCCACACCAGTTAAAA
>JBFHPZ010000285.1:0-4221 GCA_041592495.1 Gammaproteobacteria bacterium
ATCCCAAAACCGTTGATGATGCAGTCAAGATCATGTCTTCACGTGTAGGTTTGAAACCTGAAGAGTACAAACCATTTTTAGATGGCACCAAGATTCTGACGCTGGCTGAAGCCAAAGCAGCATTCAAGAAAGGCAGTGGTTATAAATCGGTTTATGGCTCTACCAAGATCTCCGATGATTTCAACGTAGCCAACAAGGTGTATGAAGCTCCGCAGGATGTGAACTCTTACATCGATCCTTCAATAACTCTCGGTATGTAATTTAATTTGAAGGGTAGCGGTAGATAACAATGTTGGCAGATATGTTCGCAGCTAGAAAAACCGTGAGTGGCAATCAACGAATTGTATTGTCCATCATGAGTTTTGTGATTCCATTGGTTATCTGGGCCCTGGTCAGTTATGTACCCTTTATCTGGCATCCTCAGGTGAAAATCACTTCACCCGGGGATGTCAGTTACCTTACGGAAGGTATGCAGCTTGAGCGCGATTTATTCAATAAAGAAGTCGAGAATATGCGCCAGGAATCAAAAGCCGCGCCGGAAGGTATTCGCGTTAACCCGATTTATTTTCCCGCACCCCATGAAGTGGGCGCAGCACTTTATAAAGCTTTTGTAACGCCGCCACAACGTCGCAATGAGCAATGGTTGCATGAAAGTTTGTGGGACAGTATTCAGGTCATCTTCTGGGGATTCTTTATTTCATCCTTATTCGGTGTTCCCCTGGGCATACTCGCCGGCACCTATGATGTATTTTCAAAACTGTTTGAACCCTTTATCGAATTCTTTCGCTATTTGCCGGCACCTGCATTCGGTGCACTGGCGGTAGCTATTCTGGGCATACATGATGCGCCCAAGATTGCGATTATTTTTATCGGTACTTTCTTTCAACAGGTACTGGTGATTTCAAATACCACACGCAAGCTTGATCCATCCCTGCTGGAAGCCGCCATGACACTTGGCGCGAAAAAATTATCACTATTATTCCGTGTTGTTGTTCCGGGCATTATCACCCACTTGTTCAAGGATTTGAGAATTCTGCTCGGCTGGGCATGGACCTATTTGATTGTGGCTGAATTGATCGGTACCAGTTCCGGTATCACCTGGTTCATTACACAACAGGCACGATATAAAAATTTTGAAAATGTTTATGCAGCCATCATGATCATCGGATTTATCGGCTTAACAACCGATTTATTCCTGGCATGGTTGGGACGACGAATTTTCCCCTGGGAAAAAGGCACGGCCAAGGCCTGAAACAGTAAAAGATAAGAACCATGAGCAACTTGCAATTACCCAGTTATCTTGAACAAAGCGAAGACGTTAGAGATCGCTTTGCGCGCATGAAAAAGCGACCAGTGACCTTGAACGTAAAAGGTCTTAACAAGGAATTTAACACGCCACAGGGTAAGGTTACTGCGCTAAAAAATATTAATTTTGAAACCTATAAGCGTGAGTTTGTATGTGTGATTGGTCCATCGGGTTGTGGCAAGTCCACGCTCATCCGAATACTGGCCGGTCTTGAATCACCCTCCAGCGGTAGTGTGTTACTGGATGGCAAGGAAGTGCATGGGCCGGGACCGGATCGCGGCATGGTGTTTCAGGGTTATACCCTGTTCCCCTGGTTAACGGTAAAAAAGAATGTCATGTTTGGTCTGGAGATGTCAGGCCATGGTAATACCAGTTCGGAAGAAGAAGCCTTGCAATGGATTGACCTGGTGGGCTTGAGTAAATTTGCCAATAGTTATCCGCATCAGTTATCCGGTGGTATGAAACAACGCGTAGCGATTGCCCGCGCACTCGCCAATCGCCCGAGAATTTTATTAATGGATGAACCCTTTGGCGCACTGGATGCCCAGACACGAGCGAAGATGCAAAATTATTTAATGGAAATATGGCAGAACATCGATGTAACCATTCTGTTCATTACCCATGACCTGGATGAAGCCATTTATCTGGCGGATCGTATCCTGGTGTTAAAGGCTCATCCCGGTGAAGTACAGGAAGTGATTGAAGTGCCTGTACCGCAACCGAGACATCCGGATCAGTTATTAAGCCCGGAATTTCTGGCAACCAAAAAAAGGCTGGAAGAATTGATACATCCACCAGCTAAAGAGGAAGATATCACATCGGATCATCTCAACATGGTGCGCATGGTTCGAGTCGATGATGAAGTGGAGAGTGTTTTCTGATGACAAAAGAAACAAGCAAACAGGGAGTCAGCCGTATCAGCGTTTCTTTGCCTGAGTCATTGCTGATTGAGCTGGATCAGATGGTGGGCGAGCGTGGGTTTGAAAGTCGTTCCCATGCCATCAGCAGCATGATACATCATCAGTTAATGGATCATCGTCATGAACATGGCAATGACATTATGGCAGGCACGATCAACCTGGTTTACAAGCACAGGACGCCGGGTTTGCAGAAACAGTTAAGCGAATTGCAACATGTATATATCGATGAAGTGATTAGCTCATTACATATTAACTTGATGGATGCGCAAACACTGGAAGTAATTCTGGTGCAGGGGCCAGCACAGAGGCTGAAAGAAATAACACATAAACTGGAATCCTGCCGAGGTGTGATTTCAGGAAAGTTACAAATGTCAACCGCATTATTGCCGCCGGTGCATCCATTACCGGTAGCAGAAAGTGCCTGACACATATTAATTAATAACGCCTGTGTCATGAACGCGGGTTAGAATTTTATTGCAGGAGAACCATATGGCAACGACGTCATATCACTCAACACAGCCACCGGGCACAGTGCTTTATCAGGATAAACTGGGCGGTGGTTGTCACTGGTCCATGTTGATGCGCAAGGGAACCATACTTCGCATCGTCGATGAAGAAGGCGGCGCAAACGTGGGCATGCTGTTTTTCAATCCGGAAAATCTTCTGGAAAAATACAATGCTCCGGATACCCTGAAATGCCAACACACATTTAAACTCACCAAAGGTCATTGCCTGTATTCTGATATGGGACGTATTTTCTGTTCCATCGTTGAGGAGTCCGTAGGCTGGCATGAAACCGTATGCGGTAATGCAACCAAACAGATCGTCGAAAAGAAATGGGGCGATCATTCCTATCAGCAATACCGCAACGACTGGTATCAGAATGGCCATAACAGTTTTCTGGTGGAACTGGCTAAGTACGGACTCGGCAAAAAGGATATGGCATCGAACCTGAATTTATTCAGTGCGGTGCAAGTGGATGATAAGGGTAATCTGAGTTACGTCGATTCCAACAGCAAGGCAGGCGATTTCATAGAGCTGCGTTTCGAAATGGATACGCTGGTGTTGTTACACACATGTCCCCATCCCCTGAGTACATCAACCGAATATCCGCGCAAGGGTATTTCATATGAAATCATTCAGGCGGCTGAAGTGACAAACGATGATGTTTGTATGAACTCACGTCCTGAAAATCAGCGTGGCTTCAAGAATAACGAAATCTATCACCTGGGTAAGGGGTGCTGCCATGATTAAGGAAAGCACACTTATTGCAAACGATGCAGTCTATCGTGAGATTGTGCCTGCCGGTGATTACTTCATGAAAGTGGTTAAAAAAGGCCAGACTTTCCGCATACTGGATCTTGAAGGCAACCAGGCAGCGGATACGTTGTTCTATAACGCAAATGATCCGACTGAACGTTACAGTGCCATGGATACTATCCGTGAGCAGGGTAATGTGTATTTGACCGCCGGCACCAGACTCATCTCCAGTGAATGCAACGTGATGCTTGAAATCGTTGCGGATACCTGTGGTCGTCACGATACACTGGGCGGTGCCTGCGCCACTGAAAGTAATACCGTGCGTTATGCACTGGAGAAAAAATGCATGCACGCCTGCCGTGACAGCTGGATGCTGGCGGTGGCAGAAAATGAACAGTTCGGCATGAGCAAGCGCGACATTACCCATAACATTAATTTCTTTATGAATGTGCCGGTGACAGCGGAAGGTGGTTTGAGTTTTGCGGATGGCATTTCAGCACCGGGTAAGTATGTCGAAATGAAAGCCTTTATGGATGTGATTGTGTTGATATCCAATTGTCCGCAATTGAATAATCCCTGTAATGGATATAACCCGACACCTGTTGAAGTATTGATCTGGAACTAGTCATCAGGACGACCTGATGAGCATTAAAAACGGCGGGACGACCTGCCGGTTAATTGGCAACCGAAATTATGTTTAACAAGGTTTTAATTGCAAATCGCGGCGCCATTGCA
>JBFHPZ010000286.1:0-4182 GCA_041592495.1 Gammaproteobacteria bacterium
CCTGATTGAAATTTGTCCAGAGCAATATTACTGGACCTTGCGATTTTTCAAAACCCGCCCCGAGGGTGAGGCACGTTTGTATTAATCAGTAGATCTATTGGCAACGGCTGTAATGCAGGATTCTGCCCTTGCAGCTGGTGTCATCATTTCCTGGAACATTAAACTGCTCAAAGTGATGAGCATATCCCAGGGCGATCATCTTTTTTGTAAAACTGGCTCGATTGCCACGGTTGGGGTCAACAATAATGACTTCAACATCGATGCTGGAGTGAAGATCAATAAAGCGGGATACATGCTCGGCATGGTCAGGCTCATATAAAATGTCACTGCCAATGATCAGATCAAATTCACCGAGTAATGGATTTTCTACTTCCCAGTTACCTGTCTGGAATTTTATCGGCAGCATGTTGTTGCCGAGAATATTTTCATCCAGGAATTCCCTGGCAAGCGGGTGATAGTCGCTCGCAGTAATATCTATTCCCATCTTGTGCAGAACAATGCTGGAAAGGGCAATGCCGCATCCAATTTCCAGAACACGTTTTCCTTTCAGCTCAAACATGCAGACGGTTGCGGCCAGTATCCTCGATGATGGCCATACAACACCAAACAATGGCCAGGAGGCAGAGGAAATTCCCAGGGCTTCCGCTTTTTGTTCATGATCATGAAACTGCTGGCGATCTTTCAGTGTACGAATGATGTAGTCGATATGGTTGACCGTGATCGTTTCATACTTGAGTAAATAGTTTTGCACGTTGTGTCCTGATAGAGGTTAATGGAAATAACTTTCCGGTTACACAACAAGCAAAAAATATTATGCAGTTGAAAAGAAATAAATTTCTGTTTGAATGCAGCGAGTTTTTTATTTGAGACAAGTCATCAACTCGAAGGTGCAGCCCGCTTGCGCGGCGCATAAGTCGAGCCCCTGCTGTTCATGCGCAGGTTAAGATCTTCGGCAAAGGTTTCGGCATGTTGGGTAACGTCTTTTAATGTGCCGGATCTGATGCCTTCAATGGTCGAGCTTCCATGCTCGATCACATAGCGATGCCAGTTATCACCTGACATGCCTTCAGGTGGCTCGGTCTTTTCAACTGATAGCACACGATATTTGAGTTTAAGTGTCTCTGTCTTGTTTGGTTCGTCTTCCTGCATGATTAACGTCCTCTTTGGTGAGCACTGCCCCTGGACTGGCTCTGGTTGCCAGAGCGGCCTTTAAATGGCGGGCGCTGATTATTCCAGGGCGATGCTGATTTGTTTCCAGATGGTTTTCTGGCAGCCTGCTTCTGTGGTTGTCTGCCACGGCCCTTGTTAATGGGTTCGGGCTTGATCGAAAGATCCGGTTCGAAATCATCGATAACGACTTTAGGGATATCACGTTTTAATAAACGTTCGATGTCCTTTAATAATTTCAGTTCATCCACACACACCAGTGACATGGCTTCGCCTTCATTGCCGGCACGACCGGTACGACCAATGCGATGAACGTAATCTTCAGGTACATGGGGTAATTCATAGTTAACAACATGTGGCAACTGATCTATATCCAGTCCACGTGCCGCGATATCGGTTGCAACCAGTACGCGCACCTTGCCGGATTTAAAATCAGCTAAAGCCTTGGTACGTGCACCCTGGCTTTTATTGCCATGTATTGCAGCGGCAGTAATGCCATCAGTCATCAATTGTTCGGATAGACGATTGGCGCCGTGCTTGGTGCGATTAAATACCAGCACCTGTTTCCAGTTGTTCGAACCAATCAAATAGGAAAGCAATTCACGTTTGCGGCTTTTATCTACCGGATGAACAATCTGTGTCACACGTTCCGATGCAGTATTGCGTTGTGCAACTTCAATCAGTGCAGGCGAATTGAGCAAATCATTGGCCAGTCGTTTGATTTCATCAGAGAAGGTTGCAGAGAAAAATAAAGTTTGTTTCTGTTTGGGTAGCAGGGCGAGCACTTTACGGATGTCGCGAATAAAACCCATATCCAGCATACGATCAGCTTCGTCGAGAACCAGGATTTCAACTTTGGAGAGATCAACGGTTTTCTGGCCGACGTGATCCAGCAATCGACCCGGTGTTGCAACCAGGATATCGACACCATTACGCAGTTTGGATATTTGTGGATTGATATTGACGCCACCAAAAACCACAGTGGATTTCAAAGGTAGATGTTTGCCGTAAGTAATGACACTTTCAGCAACCTGCGCTGCGAGTTCACGTGTTGGTGTTAATACCAGTGCGCGAATGGCGCGAGCACCTTTCTCGGCTTTGCCGGATGCCATCAATCGTTGTAACAAGGGCAGTGTAAAACCGGCAGTTTTACCGGTTCCAGTTTGCGCGCCACCCATGAGGTCACGACCTTCAAGTACGGGGGGGATTGCCTGGCGCTGTATGGGCGTAGGTTCGCTATAACCTTTTTCAGATACAGCACGGAGTAATTCAGCCCTGAGGCCGAGGGATTCAAATGACATAGTATGATGTTCTCTTGGGATCGGCCTACCTGATTGACGTGCTATGCACATGGTTCAGGACGGTCTAGGCGGAAACTTGTATATGTGTTTCGAGGGAATCGGGTTGGATTACCGCGGTGGATAAAGGTGCAGACCGAGGCGCACCAGACATTGATGGGCGCATTATACCTGAAGTTTCACCAAATAGGGGGCAATAAACCAATATTCTCTAATATTAGGCGTTAGTACTGGTTGAATGTGTTATGTGGCTGATTTCCAGACATATATAGCAATGCGTGGTGTTTTTGCGTGAAAAACCGGGTACACTGCTAATTGCTACATTCTATCCTGGTTCTTGTCAGAAGTTATTTCCAAGTTTTCTCCTGTTAACTACCTAGTAAGATGTGTAACACTTTTAAAAATTTAATGCTTAATGAGGTGAATCATGGCAACAGGAACCGTTAAATGGTTTAACGAATCCAAAGGCTTCGGCTTTATTACTCCTTCCGACGGCAGCAAAGACGTCTTTGCTCACTTCTCCGCAATTGTTAGCGAAGGTTTCCGTACATTAGCCGAAGGCCAGCAAGTGACTTTCGATGTAGAAAATGGCCCCAAAGGCCCGCAGGCAACAAATATACGGATCTAGTCGCTCCGTTAGTTTGTCTCGACCAAACCCCGCAAAGCATCGCGGGGTTTGTTTTTTATGCGAGAAGAGGAGCTTCAACGTGAAGAAATTATTTGTTGGCAGTTTGCCACCTACTACCACTGAAGAATCCCTGCAGGCACTGTTTTCACAGTTTGGCACTGTACGTTCCATTAAAATCGCGAAAGACCTGTTCTCAGGTCATTGCAAAGGATTTGGTTTTCTTGAAATGGAAGGTCATGAAGCCCGGGCAGCGATAGCTGGTCTGGATGGCAAGTCCTATGAAGGTTATCAACTAAAAGTCAATTTCGAAAAAGAACGCGGAAAAGGACACAGGGGCCGTCGCTAAGGCAAAACCGGATTGAGTCCCCCGGAATGTGTAAATATGGTTCCGGATAATTTGATGAAGTTTGCAATAAACCGCATCAGAAATTTTATGTCGGGTTAGCGTTGCGTAACCCGGCAATATTTATTATATGTATCACTCCTCAAGTTAAGTAACAAAACGATTTTCTTTATGAATGCTGATGATTTACGCCAACAATTAATGGCGCAGGGATTAAGCCAAAGTAACCTGGACGTTAATCCGTATAAACAATTCGAAGCCTGGTACAGCCAGACCATTGATACCGGCATATATGAACCGGGCGCCATGACGCTGGCAACAGTAGATGCAGACGGCCAGCCCTGGCAGCGCATTGTGTTATTAAAGTTATTTGATGAAAAAGGCTTTGTCTTTTTTACCAATTACGAAAGTCGTAAAGCCATTCAAATGGCAATCAATCCCAAAGTGGGTTTACTGTTTCCATGGCATGTTCTGGGTCGCCAGGTAAAAATTACCGGCGAAGCCGAAAAGGTATCGACTGCTGAATCATTGAAATACTTTACAACGCGACCACGGGGTAGCCAGTTGGGTGCCTGGGCATCCGGCCAGAGTAAAGTCATCAGTTCACGCGCCATACTCGAATCCATGTTTGATAGCATGAAACAGAAATACGCCAATAAAGATGTTCCACTGCCGCCGTTCTGGGGTGGTTATCGTGTAAAACCAAAAACCTTCGAGTTCTGGCAAGCCAGGGACAGTCGCTTACA
>JBFHPZ010000287.1:0-4143 GCA_041592495.1 Gammaproteobacteria bacterium
GGTGAATCAATCAGATAACCCTCTTGCGTATATGGCACATGAAAAAAAGGCCAGGTAGGCACCATGGGTACAGGATCAGTTCTGTGGTAAACGCGATAAACATTGTTTGGCAACAACCTGGATGAGCATTTACTTGAGAAGTTTTCAAGCCCAACTCTTGGGCTACCGAAGGTATAGAGCTTAACCGCGGATATACCGCCAGATGCTTTTATCCAGTCTGCAGCTAATGTGGCAATGGCTCCACCCAGGCTATGACCGACGCAATGCACTACACTGATTCCTTTCAAGCCGCTGATAAATTGTCTTAGTTCCACCAGAATAGAATCAAAGGCGTGATAGAAGCCCTGATGGACTGGAAAACCGGTATGACTTGAACGAACGCCTGTATTTAAATCTGTCAGCAAATCATAAAGACTATTGGTACCTTTTATTACGACAAAAGCTTGGCCTTTGTACTTTCCTTTCCCTGCTGAAAAAACTGCCATAACATGTGGCTTGTTAAGTATATAACCACCTGTAACACCCGATGCAAATTTGGTTCTGGTGATCTCCATGTCCGATTTATAGTCTTCAATAAAATCCTCTCGAGTTATAGAAGATTTTACGTCATAGACATCTAAAGCCAAATTAGCTGCATAGAGTGGTTCAAGAGCAAGCGACATATTAAAACTCCCATTTACACAATGTACGCATTCTTGATCCAAATTCTTTATGAATTTCCATTTCATGAGTCAATTCACACATCATATTAATTGGCTGGCCATCAAACTCCGAATTTTCTTCGGGGTCTCGTTTTGAGTTCGACCAAAATTTTAATTCTTCATCATTCTCAACAATATAAAGTCCCTGGGCGATAACAAGCTCTACAGGTAGCATGCGTGTGATTGACTTTTCGTAAACTGCAGGAAATTCAAAAAAACCTTTATCATCTGTTGTTGTAAAGTCTTCCTTTAATTCATTCCATTCCCAACGTCTTATAACTTTTACATTTTTCAATGGCTCGTTATTTCTAGTAAGTCTGGCTTTTACTGTAGAAAAAACACAGGTCTTTCCTATATCAAAAATCGACATTGCTTCCACCCTTTGTATGGCTAAAAACATCAAGATTAATGTAACTGCAAATCTCATTCATTCCTCAATCCGTAATAGGGTTTCAGATTATTTAAATATTGAGGCCACATGTTTTTCACACGGCAATAAACATGAACATAAGTGTATGGAATAAACGCGGGGGTTCTCAGCTTATTCTTATCCATTGTGCTGGTTTCCTTGATAAGTGTGCGTAACAAATAAGCCTGGTCAACAATCAGGAGCATTCATGAGTCAGCAAGGACCCTATAGATTATGAAAAATTGCTCATTTGTTTATGTTCGTTGTGAACAAACTTTTTAATGTGCACCAATAATAACGAAATCGCTGCCGGAGTAACACCGGAAATTCTTCCCGCCTGTCCCAGAGTCGTCGGTTTATGGCTGATCAGTTTTTGCCGTACTTCATTGGACAATCCTCGCACGGCGTTATAGTCAAAATTATCCGGAATTGCGCTGTCTTCATAGCGCCGTTGTTTTTCAATTTCTTCATGCTGACGGCTGAGATAGCCTTCGTATTTGGCCTGGATTTCCACCTGTTCCGCTACGGCGGGATCAGCCACCGCCGGACCCAACGCTTCTACCGACACCAGCTTGTCATAATCCAGTTCAGGGCGACGCAATAAATCAAAAGCCCGCGCTTCTTTGCTCAATGGTTTGTCCATGAACTTGACCAGTTCACTGGCCGCAGCAGATTGCGGCGGCACCCAGATATCGAACAGGCGCTGTTTTTCCTTTTCGATGGCTTCGCGCTTTTCACTGAATTTCTGCCAGTGCTCCTCGGTTAACAGGCCCATGTCATGGGCCACTTCGGAAAGACGCAGATCCGCATTGTCTTCCCGCAACATCAGGCGATATTCGGCACGACTGGTGAACATACGATAGGGTTCGGCGGTACCGCGGGTGATCAGGTCATCCACCAGCACACCGATATAGGCCTGATCCCGGCGGGGATACCAGGCATCTTTTTCCTGTACCTGACGGCTGGCATTGATCGCCGCCAGCATGCCCTGGGCTGCGGCTTCTTCATAACCGGTGGTGCCGTTGATCTGGCCGGCGAAGAACAGACCGTGAATATATTTATTTTCCAGCGTCGGTTTCAGGTCCCGCGGATCGAAATAGTCGTATTCGATGGCATAACCGGGGCGGGTGATATGGGCATTCTCGAAACCTTTGATAGAGCGCACCAGGGCAAACTGCACATCGAAGGGCAGGCTGGTTGAAATACCATTGGGATAAATTTCGTTGCTGTTCAGCCCTTCCGGCTCGATAAAAATCTGGTGCGATGCCTTATCGGCAAAGCGGTGAATCTTGTCTTCGATGGAGGGGCAATAGCGCGGACCCACACCTTCGATAACACCGGAATACATGGGTGAGCGATCCAGACCGCCGCGAATAATTTCGTGGGTTCGCTCATTGGTGTGGGTAATGTGGCAGGAAATCTGTTGAGGATGATCTGCCACGGAACCGGTAAAGGAAAACACCGGTGTGGGCGTATCGCCGGGTTGTTCCTGTAATTCCGAATAATCAATAGAGCGACTGTCGATGCGGGGCGGGGTACCTGTTTTCAATCGACCCACTCGCAACGGCAATTCCCGCAAACGCTCCGCCAGTGAAATAGACGGCGGATCACCGGCGCGGCCACCGGAATAATTGCTCATACCAATATGAATCAAACCGCCAAGGAAAGTACCCACGGTGAGCACCACGGTTTTGGCGTGAAACTTCAGACCCATCTTGGTCACCACGCCGGTGACACGATCATTTTCCACAATCAGGTCATCGGCGGGTTGCTGGAAGATTTGTAAATTCGGCTGGTTTTCCAGCGCGGCGCGAATAGCATATTTATATAACTGGCGATCCGCCTGGGCGCGGGTGGCGCGCACCGCCGGACCCTTGCGCTGGTTCAGGGTACGAAACTGGATACCACCCTTATCCGCCGCTTTCGCCATGATGCCGCCCATGGCATCGATTTCCTTCACCAGATGGCCCTTGCCGATACCGCCAATGGCCGGGTTGCAACTCATTTGTCCCAGGGTTTCGATATTGTGGGTGAGTAATAAGGTTTTACTACCCATGCGCGCAGCCGCCAGCGCCGCTTCGGTACCGGCATGGCCGCCACCGATGACAATGACATCATAGGAATCTGCATAAAACATGGGTATAGCTGCTCTCCTGACAGGGCCGGAAATTATAGGCCGATCTGGTCAAAAATTATACAGCAGGACTGAACGGATTCGACGCAAAGGCGCGAAGGCGCAAAGATTAAGAATCGTCACTGAATACTTCTAATTGATTCTACGGCTGACATACAAAAAGAAAAGGCAGATATTTAATACCTGCCTTTTCCGTTCTTTAACATTCTTTGCGCCTTCGCGTCAAATCCTGATCTCCGTGTCTCTGCGGCTGTCTTTTACCAATCATGCCAGATCTTTCACCAATGCATCGCGAATATTGTCTGCCAGTTCAACACTGTGCTGATAAGCCGGATGATCTATGCCCATGGAAATCTTCGCACCGGCCTTGGCTTTTTTTACCATGTCCGGTGTTAATTCAAAACGCATGAAATGTACGGCGGATGTTTTGTCTTTGGTTTCACGATCCAGATCTTCATTGGCAATGGGATTTACCGGATCGCAGCCATCGACCTTCACCCAGATTTTTTTCTCTACACCAATCATTTTAGCCAGGGCTTTTTTTCGTTCTTCCACATCATTAAATTCAATCATGAATGTGGCCTTCCAGTTATTGCCATCCGGAATGAGCGGGTTGTACACATCCAGCTCTTCCTGAATACCATCCGGTTCAAAGATTTTTTCGATGCGCAGCATTTCCTGCACCTGGTATTGCATGGTGAATGCATCTTCAAAATACAGGGCGGCATGATCACCTATTTGAACGCGGCGATTTTTTTTATGTTCAATCACCTTTTCGCGAAACTCTTTTCGCGTGCGGGCATATTCTTCCAGGCCCATAAGATCTTTGTGTGTGAGTTTTTTCATACTACTACCCTTGTGTGTCATTCCCGCGCGCTTCTGGCGGGAATCCAGTATTA
>JBFHPZ010000288.1:0-4136 GCA_041592495.1 Gammaproteobacteria bacterium
AACCGGTTTCAAGTGCATAGAGTCCGGCGCCAGCGTGGGTATCAATATAAGTGTAGGGTTTATCTTTTAGATTTAGATAACGCAGCAGGGCAATCTCTACCAGATGTTTTAAAACATCTGCGTGGTTGCCGGCGTGGAAGGCGTGTCTGTAACTTAACATAGCAAATAGATCTGAGCATCAATTATCAAATTCAGTTGATGTGTTTTTGTCTTTGGAATTGTAAATTCGGTAGCTACTGACGTTTGCCATGGCCTGACCCAGGCGCACTGTATTTCCGGTTTGCATGGATTCATCGAGTTTGGCGTGTTCAGGTAATAACATAATGACTGTCGAACCAAGATTGAAACGTCCCATTTCTGCGCCTTTATTCAAGCGGATTTCAATGCCGTGTTTGTATTCCTGGTGAATGATTTTATGTTTGCTCGGTGGCGTAACCGGGCCGGACCAGACGGTATCGATAGCGGATACATTCACTGCACCCACCAGGACCATAATCATGGGGCCGAAATCGGTTTCGAAAGCACACACCACGCGTTCATTACGCGCAAACAAACGCGGCACGGTATTTACGGTATGGGGTGCAACACTGAACAAACGGCCTGGCACGTACACCATGTCAGTTAACTTGCCGGCGCTGGGCATGTGAATGCGATGATAGTCCCGTGGTGATAAATACAGGGTTGCGAATTTTCCATTCTGGAATGGTTGTGCCAGATGCTCGATGCCACCCACCAGTTCCAGCAAACTGTACTCATGTCCCTTGGCCTGGAAAATGCGGCCATCCACAATGTCCTGCGCCTGGCTCACTGCGCCATCTACCGGACACAATAAAGTTTTGTCACCCGTGGCGAAAGGGCGAGTATCTTCCTTTAAGGCACGGGTAAAAAATGCATTCAGGTTTTTATAAGCATAGGGATTGGCTTCAACCGCTTCGCTCATGTTGACTTCATGCAAATATAAATAAACATTCAGCATGAAATTTTTCAGCGGTTGCCATTCGATACGCGCCAGCTGGTATATCACCCAGGACAGGGCATGGTGAGGTAAAAAATAAAACGGAAATGATTTCAGGTGATCTAGCATCTTGTACACACTTTAAACGAAACGGGGGAATATAACTGTGCCCAGAGTATAAGGGCTTGCTTAAGAATCAACAATCACCAGACTTGTGATCTGCTGCGGTATCTGAATGGTTTATTGGTTCACAGTCAATTCACTATAACCAAAGTGGGCAAATGTGAGAGATGGCTACCCGGCCTCCGGCTTGAAACCGGAGGCTAGCATAGCTGATGATGGGGCGTGGCCCCTTTGTTGGAATAGGTTCAGTTTTACAGGCCGGATAGATATTCCGCTACTGCCTCGATTTCCTGGTCACTTAATTTAATCAGTATATCGTGCATCATTAAGGCCGGATCATTCATGCGCGCCCCTGAATGGAAATCCTTGAGGGTTTTTACCAGATAGGCACTGTGCTGGCTGCGCAGTGATGGGAAATCGCCCGCCGGATTACCCTGGGCCTCGCTGCCATGGCAGCCTACGCAGGCTGGAATGCCTTTTTGTATATTGCCGGAGAAAAACAGCTCTTCACCTGCTGCGGATTTTTTCGCATCACCTTTTGTGCCGGGGCTGCGTTTCTGGGAAGAGAAATAGGCCGCCAGATCTTCAATGTCCTGTGCACTCAGGGGCGCTGCCATGGCGGTCATGGTCGGGTCCTTGCGAGCACCTGACTGGAAATCACGCAGTTGCTTCATTAAATAACCACTGTGTTGTCCGGCAGTTTTGGGCCAGATCGGATTATCGCTATTACCGTCATTCTTGTGGCAGGCTGCACAGGCGGCAGCCTTGGTGGCGCCGGCTTTGGCATCACCTGCGGCAAACGCTGTGGTTGTGGCTCCGAACAGTATCAGCAAGACAAGCATCTTGAATCTCATTGTGTAACTTCCTCCCATTGATGGTTAATTTAATGCGTCAGTTTTATAAAATCTTCTATGTCCAGTTTTAAAAACACGGCCGGATTATTGCCTTAGTGATGATCATGGCTGTCATGAGCCTGAGTGTCTGGTGCGGTGTACTGTCCGTAATCAAGATCGGCAATGACATCAAGGGTAATGTCATCAAATTGCAATAAGCGACCACCTTCACGTTGTATGAACTGCTCTGCTGCCTCGCGTTTTGCAAATGTAGCCAGTGTTGGACCCATGGCGCCACGCAGGGGTTGATTCACCACATACCATGCCTGTCGTGCATCGACCAGGGCTGCCGTTAGCGGATTCATCCAGTCGGTTTCCGCCATGTCATGCACATAGATTTCCCGAACCACTGCCTGTGTTTCCGGCTGTAATAAATACGAGAAGAGATCGCGGGTGGAGCAGAATTTTCGCGCCTTATCCTGACCGCGTTCGAAGGCTTCACCCTTGGGGCCCGGATAATTCATGATTAACATGCCGCAAACGTGACACTCATCGCCGTGCTGGATACTGATTGGGTCACGGCTGGCGGAGCTGGCGGATTTGTTTTCACAGCCGACGGTTGCCGTCAGCAGAATTAGCAGAAGTGTCAGGGTCAAACGGTACAAAGGCATGGTGTATGGCTCCTTAATAATCACAATTAACGACAACGCCGTCTAAATAACCAGGTGGCCGTGGCAAAGGGTGCGATGACCCACATGGCCAGGGTGAATAACAGTAATCCGGGCGATAACAGCAAACCTTCGGCAACCACCAGTAATCCGGCGTAGTTTCGGGTGCTTTCAAAACTGGCCAGATTGATCAGCCGGAAAATATCGGTGGGATTGAGTAGCAGCAAATAGGCCAGCACATCACCGCCATCCTGGCCGCTGGTGAGAACCAGAATACCCAGCATGCCCAGGTCGAAAATCAGCACGAAGAAAAACCAGACAATCAGGGCGACACCGGCAGCCCGTCCCTTGTCGGAGGCGACCACGCTGATCAAATAGGCCATGGCAAGGAAAGCCCAGCCCAGCAAAATGGCAGAGAGTACAAATATCGCAAATGCTCGCCACACGTCTGCAAAATCATCCTGACCGGAAAAAAGGGTAATCACTATCCCGGCTGCTCCAAAACCGATCAGGGTGGCGCTGGCCAGTATGGCGCCCTGGCCGCAGAGTTTGCCGGTGAGTAATTGCCAACGCGACAGCGGATAACTCAACAGCAGTAACAGCGTTCCCTGGGTGTCTTCACCAACAATGGTGTCGTAGCCCAGTAACAGTGCAATCAGCGGCACCAGAAAAACCGCCAGGCTGGCCAGGCTGACTATGGTGGTGGCCAGCGAAGTAAAGCCCACCTGGCCGGATGCCGCTGCGCCGAAATAGGCAATGACAAAAGCAAAAAAGGCGAAAATGCCGGTAATGGCCAGCACCCAGCGATTACGCCAGCCGTCACGATATTCCTTGGCGGCAACGATGAATATGCTACGCATGCTGAGTTTCTCTTTTATTTATTGAACCAAAGTGGTTGTAAAGTGCTTCGAGTGAGGGTTCGTGTATCTCGAAATTGGTTACCCCGGAATGGCTAAGTAGCCAGCGGGTCAATTCAAGTTTGTCTTCAAGCCGACCGCTAATGGTTACCCTGTCGCTTCCATCCAGTTCCATGGATATATCGGCTTGCATGTCCTGCCAGCAAACTTCATCCCAGCTGCCATAGGCGTGAATAATTAAGGGCAGTTGGGCCTGGCGACGTAATTCAGCAAGGCTGCCGGATGCCTGTAATTGTCCCTGGTGCAAAATAATTGCGCGGTCGATATGGTGTTCAATCCCGGCAAGCACATGTGAACTCAGGATGATGGTCGTGCCCTGGCGTCGCAATGCCTCGATGGTTTCATAAAATTCACGGGTTGCGACCGGATCAAGTCCGGCGGTGGGTTCATCCAGCAATAACAGGCGCGGCTTACCCAGCAAGGCCTGGGCGAGACCGAGTCGCTGACGCATGCCCTTGGAATAGGTTTTGACGCGGCGCCCGGCTGCATCATCAAGGCCCACGCGTTGCAATAAATCCTTGCATTGCCGTTTGTCCACGCCCTTCAATTGCGCAAAATATTCCAGTACTTCGCGACCACTCATGAGATCGTAGAAGCTTACGCTTTCCGGCAAGTAACCCAGTTGATAACGCAACTCGCG
>JBFHPZ010000289.1:0-4128 GCA_041592495.1 Gammaproteobacteria bacterium
GCTTATACGCCTCCGTTGACATTCTGCAATGTAATGAGGTGCTGCTCGCAGAATCATTGAGGTCCAGCCTCGACTCAAAAAGTGTCCTTCCATCAAGGACAATCGGTAACGTTTTTAAGTAATCTACTTTTCTGAATTTCAGACAAGGTGAATCGATTGTAGGAGCTACAACCTTCGGGGACAAATGCTATTCCAACTTTCAAGGGTAAACTCAGAACAGGCACAGCTGCCTCGATGAGCACACCCTGTTTATGATTTGGATATAGATATTCAACAAGACTGCTATTACTGCGTGACTCACCCTGACGATACAGGGAGCAACCATTCTGAAACACCACGAGCAGGACTATCGCACTAAGAAATAAACCTCGCATAAGCCACTCCTTGTTTTTTATTTGATGTCGTTAACACAGTCACCCATGAGTATTGGCAAACAATTAACAGTGAGTACTAATACAAATCGGGCTGTAAACTTTTATTTCACAACGCGCAACTTCGGTTTGCCACCATTATCCGGCTGGTCTGAGTCGGGGCCATCCGTAGGCGGCTCGGGCTCATGGGGTTCTTCGGTAAACATCATACCCTGTCCATTCTCGCGAGCATAAATGGCCAGCACCGCTTCGGTCGGAACGAAAATATTAGTCGGCTGTCCTCCGAAGCGAGCGTTAAACGTTATTTCAGCATCACCCAACATCAAACCACGCACAGCCGCTGGTGCAATATTAAGTACTACTTTGCCATCCTGGATATATTGCGCAGGCACATCTACGCCCTTGCAGGCAGCATCAACAAGAATATAGGGGGTAACACCATTATCAACTATCCATTGATACAGTGCTCTAATGAGGTAGGGGCGACTGGAGGTCATCCTGATATTTCACCACATTTGAACTGTTCAGACCACCGAAGATTTTCTCCGGTGGCTGACAGATTTTAGAGACGCATTTCTTTTTCGGCTTCGGACAGGCTTAGCTTGAAGGTATCACGTTTAAAAATACGCTCAGCATAATTAAGCACCGCCTTTGCTTCCTTGGGAAGATCTATACCCATGACAGATAAACGCCACAATACGGGTGCTATAGTGGCATCAACCAGGGTAAAATCATCACTCAGAAAAAATGGTTTTACTGAAAAAATTTCAGCAGAAGCAATAATACTTTCTCGTAGCATTTTGCGAGATTTATCTGCGGTTTTTTCCGGCTTGGTCAGAATATCGTGCATAAGCGGATACCAGTCGGTCTCCACTCGATGTAAAGCCAGACGAGTTTTAGCACGCGTCACCGGATCAACAGGCATCAAAGGCGGATGCGGAAATCGTTCATCAAGATATTCAATTATCACACGTGAGTCATATAACACCAGATCACGATCTACCAGGGTGGGAACAGTGTTATAAGGATTCAATTCCGACAAGTCTTCCGGCAGCTTATCCAGATCGACATCGACTGTTTCAAAAGTAATATCTTTTTCAGCGAAAACAATACGCGTACGATGACAGTACGGACAAATTGGTGAAGAAAACAGATTCATTACGGACCTTCGATTGGCGAGAAAACTCATCGCCATTGTTAGATTGCCTTAGGGAGATTTTTAAACTGAATGTATGCGCACGTCCCTGTGCACCATTTCAATTAATGTATGTCCTTCCAGTATTCCTTCTTCAGCAGATAAGCTATGACTGCAAAGATAAAAAGGAAGATCAGCACTTTAATGCCGAGACTCTGGCGTTCAAGCTGAATTGGCTCACCCATGTAAACCATGAAGTTCACCAGATCACCAACAAACGCATCATATTCTTCCTTGTTCATCTTACCCGGCTTAACAATTTCCATGGATTCGAATACTTTTTTCTCGTTACCATCGGAATCTGTTTCTGTTTTAAACACTGCCTTCTGCAAGCCTTGCAACTCCCATAAAACATGGGGCATACCCACATCAGGGAAAGCAATGTTGTTCACACCTGTTGGACGGGAATCATCCAGGTAGAATGTGCGCAGATAGGTGTACAACCAATCAGCACCACGGGCACGAGAAGTCACAGACAGATCGGGAATCTTGGTACCAAATGCTTCCTTGGCATACTCCGTGGATATGGCGACTTTCATCAGCTCACCAACCTTGGTCTGCTCACCCTTGTTATCACGTGTTGCGATCAGATCTTGAGCAACTTCAGCATCAGACATACCCAAATCACGACCAATGCGGTTATAACGCATATAGGATGCGCCATGACAGCTCAGGCAATAATTTGCGAAACTCTTGGCTCCACGTTGCAGTGATTCAGTATCCTTCACATTGACCGGCGCATGATCCAGATGCACGCCATCACCTGCAGCATTGGCCAACAGAGGAAATACGATGAATAATGCAGCTACAAACTTCTTCATTTCGTCACCCTCTCTGGTACAGGCTTGGTTTTCTCATTCTTTGATGTGAAATAAAGCACTACAAAGAAACCAAAATAAATCACACTAAACAAACGTGCCAACCATGTCAGCATTGGAGTTGCAGGCTGCATACCCAGCCAACCCAAAACGATGAATGAAACAACGAATGCTGCCAGGTTTACTTTGAAGATGATTGAACGATAGCGAATGGATTTGACCTTGCACTGATCCAGCCATGGAAGCAGGAACAACACAACAATCGCAGCACCCATTGCGATAACACCGATCAACTTATCAGGTACTGCACGCAAAATGGCATAGAAAGGTGTGAAATACCAAACCGGGGCAATGTGCAGTGGCGTCTTCAATGGATCCGATGGCGTAAAGTTAGCATACTCCAGCATGTAACCGCCGCCTTCCGGCATGAAGAACAAAATAATACTGAAGAAAATCAGGAACACGACTACGCCCAGAAGATCTTTCACACTGTAGTAAGGGTGGAAGGGAATACCATCCAGAGGTATATGCGTGACTGGATCCTTGTTCTTCTTGATTTCAACGCCATCGGGATTATTTGAACCCACTTCATGCAATGCAAGAATGTGAGCCACCACCAGGCCAATCAGAACCAGTGGCAATGCAATAACATGCAATGCAAAGAAACGATTCAAGGTGGCATCAGAAATAACATAGTCACCACGTATCCACAGCGTTAATGGATCACCGATGATAGGCAATGCACCAAACAATGAAATAATTACCTGTGCACCCCAGTAAGACATCTGGCCCCAGGGCAGCAAATATCCCATGAAGGCTTCTGCCATCAAGGCCAGATAAATGAACATACCGAACAGCCATATCAATTCACGAGGCTGTTTGTATGAACCGTACATCAAGCCACGGAACATATGCAGGTACACCACGACGAAAAAGGCCGTTGCGCCAGTTGAATGGATATAACGTATCAACCAGCCGTAGGGCACGTCACGCATGATGTATTCAACTGAGGCAAATGCCAGTTGACCATCAGGCTTGTAGTGCATGGTGAGGAAAATACCGGAAACAATCTGGATAACCAGAACCAGTAAGGCTAATGAACCAAAGAAATACCAGAAGTTGAAGTTCTTTGGGGCATAGTATTCAGCGAGATGCTCATTCCACATTTTAGTGAGCGGAAAGCGATCATCGATCCAGCCTAATAATTTTTGCATTATGCTGCTCCTCCATCTTCACCGATGAGAATCACACGATCGCTCTTATAGAAATGCGGTGGTACTTCCATATTCAATGGTGCAGGTACACCTGAATACACACGACCTGCCAGGTCAAAGCGCGAACCATGACATGGACAAAAGAAACCGCCCTTCCATTCGGCGCCCAGATCAGCCGGAGCCAATTCAGGACGATAAGTTGGAGAACAACCCAAATGGGTACAGATCCCTACCAAAACCAGAATCTCAGGCTTGATTGAACGGGTTGCATTCTGGGCATAACCCGGTTGCTGCACATTCTCGGAAGCAGGATCTCGCAAGGTGTTATCAAGACTCGGCAGATCTTCCAGATTTTTTGCAGTACGTTTGACAATCCATACCGGTTTGCCACGCCATTCAACCGTCATCATACGACCTTCATCCAGCTTGCTGATGTCCGCTTCAACCGGAGCACCTGCAGTCTTGGCACGCTCACTGGGTGACCAGGAAGCAATGAAGGGTACGGCAACAAAACCAGCTCCAACGGCACC
>JBFHPZ010000290.1:0-4112 GCA_041592495.1 Gammaproteobacteria bacterium
CAACACCCTTGAGTTCGTCACCGGTAGAAAAAAAATGCAACCACAGGAGTACGTACGACTGAAAATTCGGTAACGCCTACAGATGCCAGTAAGCCAAGTTTTGCCGGTGTTAAACGCTCACCCGCTTTTATAATGACATCACCCTGTGCAAAATCATCGCCGGGATGGCGCACATTCTGGCCTTTTTTATGACCTTCATTGATGGTGATTTGATTATCCTGCGCCTGTGCATATTCCTGCATGATAATGGTGTCAGCACCCTCAGGTACAACCGCACCGGTCATGATGCGCACACATTCACCTGCTTTGACAACACCATCGAAGGGGTTGCCTGCAAAGGATTTACCAATAACCTTGAGCTGTTTGTCACCGGTTTGTGGCAGGTCAACACTGTTGACTGCATAACCATCCATGGCCGAGTTGATGAATGGCGGTACATTCATGGGTGAACGCACATCTTCGGCGAGTACGCGGCCTAATGCTTCGCGAATGCTGACATTGCAGCGGGCTTTGATGGCTGTAACATCTTGTTTGATGCGTTCAAGTGCCTGTTCAAAGCTGAGTGAATTTGGATCGAATTCGTTTTTGCTGGTCATGGCTATTACTTTTGTTTGATAAATTGAAGAATAAACTGCGCGATCTGTTCCGGCTGGTTGATATTCATTGTGGGAATAGTGGCGGTTACGGGTAATTCACCATCATGTGCAATGGCAATGATGTTGGGGTCATCGGGGAACTGCAATGGTTTGCCAACTTCAGGCCGATATAGTTCGATTTTGGCCAGGGGCCATTGCTTGAAGCCTTCGATTAATACCAGATCGATGTCGTTCGGATTTATGTAGCCGAGTAAATCCTGCAAATCCGGTTCGGATTCCTCTTCCTTGTCGATCATGATGGCAATGCGACGACTGGAACTGATCAACATGGGTGATGCACCGGCTTTACGCAACTCGTAACTATCTTTGCCTGGTACATCCACATCGAATTTATGGTGAGCATGTTTGATCATGGTGATTTTAAGGCCATGTGCCCTGAGAATCGGCAGCAATTTTACCAGTAAGGTTGTTTTGCCGGTGCCACTGTAGGCTGCAAATCCCAGAATCGGTTTGGCAAACTGGATGGTTGAACTGGTCTGGCTCATTTCATGTCATCCGGCGTATTGAAATTGTGGAAGCATTCGGGTTGATCAGAAAAATCACAAATGGCGGCATGGTTTTGCTCGAAAAAAGTATGCACCTTTCTATTGCCGCTATCCAGAAAGGTTTTTAATTCTTGTTGTAATGTGCAGTTTAATAAGGCAAACAGAGGTTGTAACCGCTGACCATCATGACAAATGGCACTTGTTGTATCTTGTTGCGCAAGGCAATGCTGCAAACGTGGCAACAAATCCTTTGGTGGTTGCGGCGAATCACAGGGTATACACAAAATATATTCCTGTGAGCAATGCTGCATGGCACTGAGAATGCCCGCCAGCGGTCCCTGATAATTCTCGTAAGCATCTGCAATCACATCATAACCATACTCGCGATAACGTTCGATATTGCGATTGGCATTAATAAAAATCGGTTGGTGTTCATCACCCAATGATGACAGGATGTACTCAATCATCGGCTTGCCCTGCCATTCGAGCAAACCTTTATCCTGGCCCTGCATGCGGCTGCCACGACCACCAGCCAGTATAACGGTACATGTTTTGTTGCTGTGCAAACTCATCTACAATCGATCACATATGAAGTTGCAAGATTCTATCACAGCCACATTTTCATCTAAGCCTTGCCGCTTTGGGTTTGATCAAGCTCAAGCCCTGGAATTCAGCTGACATGTCTAAAACTGATCAATTGCTGGAAAAAGCGCAAGGCATCATTGAACAATTTATCGATGCCGTGTGGATGGAGCAGGGACTGAGTCAAAATACACTGGCGGCATATCGTAATGATTTATCCGGCTTTGCATTGTGGTTACAACAGCAACATTGCGATATTTATGCAGCCAGTGAAGCGGATATTCAGGGATATCTCGCCTGGCGTTTCCACCAGGGTACACGCAATCGCTCGGCTGCACGTATGTTATCCAGCTTGCGGCGTTTTTATGGCTATCAATTGCGGGAACATCGCATCCTTGTCGATCCCACTGCATTAGTCGAGGCACCCAAGCCGGAAAAACCCCTGCCCAAAACCCTGTCGGAAGAACAGGTAGACGCGCTGCTGAATGCACCCAATGTGAACGATGCCGTGGGCCTGCGGGATCGCGCCATGCTGGAATTACTTTATGCCACCGGCCTGCGTGTGAGTGAACTGGTGGGTTTGCAGTTAAGCCAGCTATCCATCGATCCTGGCGTGGTACGCATCATGGGTAAGGGTAATAAGGAACGTTTAGTGCCATTGGGGGAAGAGGCCCTGTCCTGGTTGCAGCGATATTTACAAAATGCACGCCCGGATTTATTACATAAAAAAGCGCCGACCCGTGCGGTATTCATCACCAACCGTGGCGATGGCATGAGCCGACAGGCTTTCTGGTATTTGCTAAAACGCCATGCCCTCAGTGTGGGTATAGATCCAGATTCCCTGTCGCCACATACCCTGCGCCATGCTTTTGCCACCCACTTGCTGAATCACGGCGCTGATCTTCGGGTAGTGCAGATGCTGCTGGGGCATACGGATATCTCCACAACTCAGATATATACCCATGTAGCCGACCAACGGTTGCAGAACCTGTATCATCATCACCATCCCCGTGGCGGGCATAAATAAATGTCACATATGGGTATATATAATGTGCCGCTTTAGCTTCAAGGCAGTGGGAATTTATCGGGAATTAATTATAATGCCCCGGGTCATAAGGTCAGATTGCCATTATTAATCAGAGAATATACTTCATGAAATTATTAGCAAAATTGTTACTTCTTCCCCTAATCCTGGGCTTTGCAGTCGCACAGGCGGGTGAAGCTGAAGACATCAAACAACTCCGTGCCGCATTGATTAATCATATTCCACAAGCAGCGGATGCGAGCATCAAGCCATCACCAATCCCTGGTATATATGAAGTCATGGCAGGCCCACAGATTTTGTACACATCCAAAGATGCCCGTTATATTCTGGATGGTGATTTGTATGATATGCAAGGTCGCAAAAATTTAACCGAATTAACCCGTGGTGGTATTCGCAAATCAGCCGTGGATGCGCTTGGCGAAACCAACATGCTGGTTTACAAACCTAAAGGTGATGTGAAGCATACCATCACGGTATTTACCGATATTTATTGCCCCTATTGCCGTCGCCTGCATCAGGAAATGGATCAATACCTGGCAAAGGGTGTAAAAGTGCGTTACATCTTCCTGCCATTCAAGGGACAGAAAAGTTATGATGATTCTGTGAGTGTGTGGTGTGCCAAAAATCCAAATGAAGCAATGGATAAGGCCAAAGCAGGTGAAGAAATCGAAGCCAAGACCTGTGATAACCCCATTGAAAAACATCAGCAACTTGCGGGTGAGTTAGGTGTTCGTGGTACACCCGCGATTATGCTGGAGAATGGTTATTTGAATCCGGGTTATGTGCCGGTGGATAAACTGGTTCAGCAGATTGAGATGATGGGTTTGTAAGCGTTTAATATTTAGTTTGATTGAGTGTGGAAAAGAAAAGGGCTATCTGGAGATAGCCCTTTTTAATGGGCTAAATCAAATACATAACAAGCTGAACCTGGAAACCTGTTATTTGAAGACTAAAACAACAATAGCTTATTGCTCGGTTTTATAGTTCTCCTTTGTCGGCTCCCATACATGAACACAATTACGTCCAGCCGATTTCGCTGAGTACAATGCACAATCCGCACGTTCAATGCTCTGTTCAACCACAACATCCGGATCGAGCAGGGTAAGACCGAATGAAGCTGTTACCGATATCGATTTATTATCTGGGCCTGATATTTTTATTGCCGCAATTCCCTGGCGTAGACGTTCGCTAATTTGTTGTGCAATGGTAATATCCGTGGCTGGCATCACCAGCAGAAACTCCTCACCACCGTAACGAAACACCTTGTCATATACACGTATATGATGCAGTAGATATTTTACACATTCGATCAGTACCTGATCACCCATTTGATGTCCGTAGTTA
>JBFHPZ010000291.1:0-4102 GCA_041592495.1 Gammaproteobacteria bacterium
CCGGCCTTGAGTTGTGCCATGGCATGAGTGACACGGCCAACCGTACGAATGGTGTGATCGAACAAATGATCGTGTTCCGGATCGGACACAATGGAAATTGGAATTTCGCCTGCGCCAAACAGGTACAGCATATTGAACTGGCCGGGCTGGAAGCGATAATTTTTATGCAATTCGGGATCGGTAAACGACAGGCGCAGGGTAAAAATATTATGTGATTCCTGGATGCGCTCAACAATCTCTGCCTGATGTAATTGATAAGGGTTGTTGGGGTTCATGAATTGCATAGATTCTCCAGCTCTTCGGTGACATCTATGCCCGCAGGGCACCAGGAAATGCAGCGACCGCAACCGACACAACCACTGCGCTTGTATTGATCATGCCAGCCGGCGAATTTATGGGTCAGCCATTGGCGATAACGTTGCCAGGTGGCGGGACGGAATTGGTAACCGGCAAGATACCCATGACTGTGTGTAAAACAGGAACTCCATTCGCGATAATGGCTGCTGCTGTTTTCATCGAGGGTCAGTTGTTCATGTTCTTGATGGCAAAAACACGTGGGGCATACCGCTGTGCAGTTGCCGCAGGATAAACAGCGCTCACCAATTTTTTTCCAGTGAGGATGGTCGAGATTCTGTTGCAAATTATTTTTTATATTGGCCGGCAAAGACTTTTGTTGTTTGTTAATGGCGCTCTGAATTTGTTGCTGCGCCTGCTGCTGCATGCTGGCCGTGGTGATCTGCAAAGGCAGACGATTCAGGATGGTTTCGCCCTTGGCGGAACTGGCGGTGATTAAAAAGCCATCGTCCAGTTCGTGCATGGCGATATCGCAGTCCTGGGTTGCAACCGGGCCGTCACCGGTGGCATGACAAAAACAGTTGCTGGAGGGATGGGAACAATGAACGGCAACCAGAAACAGGTGACGCGTGTGGCGGCGAAACCAGGGATCGCTGTATTGCTGGTGTAAAAAATGATCGCGTTGTAATTGCAGTGCCGCCAGATCACAGGCGCGCACACCGATGATGGCCAGGGGCTTGCTGTCCGGTATCTGTGCTTCGAATTGCAGGTTGCCCTGGGAGTCGCGCTGGCATTTCCACAGGGTTTCATGGGGTTTGAAACTGAAAGGTTTGATGGCCTGCGCTCCATTGGCCCAGGCGAAATAACGTGGATGATCCTGCTGGCTTAAGGAGTAGCGCCCCGGGGATTGGTGATCTTCGATACCTCTGGGCAGTTGATCGATATTGTGAATTTCACGGTAAACCAGGTTGTTATCCTGAACAGTGGGGCCTATGCAATCATAGCCCTGAGAAGTCAGGACTTCGATGAGTTGCTGGAAATGTTCGCGGAGTAAAAAATTATATTGAGTCATTAAAACATCCTGTCGCCCTGTAACCAGTATAGAATGAATTGTCTCCGATCTCAGTTTCAGGTTTGTTTCAGATCAAAGCAGTAGTATTATTTATAGGGTCTATCTCGGGTTGCATACACGTTAAGGCATTAATCCGTATGTTGTTTCAATGCCCTGTTTTATGCCTTTACCAGCGGTGAGGTTGTACTAAATGTCAGACGTCGATCAGCAGGCTCTACGGCGCGAACTGGAAGAGCTTATTCTGGAGCATCGCGACCTGGATGATGTTATTCATCGCTTGCAGGAAGCTGGCGGTATAGAGCAATTGCAATTACAACGCCTGAAAAAGCGCAAGCTCAAACTCAAGGATCAGATCGAACGCATCGAAGATCGGTTAATACCCGATATCCTCGCCTGATAGCCCCCTTCATCAACAATCTCACAGCCGTGAGACGTAATCTGCTACCGCTTCAATTTCCTGTGCCGACATAGTTTTCACCTGTATCACCATGGCGGGATTACTGTTTTTGCGATAGCCATTGCTGATCCACTGAATCTGGCGCAGCAAGTAGGAATAGTGCTGGCCCTTGAGCTTGGGAATGAAAGCTTCATCATTACCCTGGGCTCGATCGCCATGGCACTGACTGCATTTTTCCTGATACAGCGATTTACCCAGATCGATTTGCTGTCCCTTGCCAATACCGGGTTTGGGATCCTCCGGCAGGCTGGCGAGATAGGCCGCAACATCGGATATAGCCTGGGCGCCGCCGAGGGTATCCGGGTCAGTGAAGGGAAACATCACCGGATTCTGTCGGTCCTTGGAGCGGATATCCGCCAGCTGTTTGATGAGCACACGGCGGTGTTGCCCGGCGATGACCGGGAAGCTGCCATCATCCTTACCCCAGCCATTATCCAGATGACAACTGGCACAGAGCGGGTAGATGTTCTTGCCATTTTCAATGTTTGGTGTAAGTTCAAGGGCGCGAATTATTTCATCACTACTTGATGCTACATCAAATGAAATTAGGCCAAGAAGTAATAAAATCAGGGCTTTAAAGGTGTATTGTCTGGGCATGGGCTTAGCATAATACGTGTTTTGACTTTTACTTTACACAAAATCGAATCATGATGATATATAGAAGAATTCTTGTGCTCATGCTGTGCCTGATGCTTGCACCTATAACCATGGCGCGAGAATTGCGCAGCATCGAAACATCGGACACCACCATTGATTTACGGGTTTTCACCGCTGAAGGTAACAAGCTGTTACTGGGTTTTCCCTGCGATGAAGGCAAGAGTGTCGCCGAGGAAAAAACCGCCGAATCCCTGGCCAGAGATGGCGTCGAAGTCTGGATGCCGGATATGTTGTCAGCCTACATGCTGCCCAAACTCAAGAGCAGCATCCATAAAATTCCCACCGAAGCCATAGCCGTGTTGATTGAAGAAGCCATGGAAACCGGCAAGCAGGTATATCTCATCGCCAGTGGCCCCGATACCGAACTGGTATTGCGCGGAGCCGCCTACTGGGAAAAGCAGAACAAGCCCAAGCTGGCTGGCGGCATATTGATGTTTCCACGATTGTTCAAATCCGAACCGGTGCCGGGTCAGGTGCCGGAATATATCGATGTGGTCGGCAAAACCCGCCTGCCCCTGATGGTGCTGGAAGGCGAGCGCACCCCCAATCGCTGGACCGTCAATCAGTTAACCCTGGCCCTGGAACAGGGTGGCAGTACGGTGTATGCCAAGCTGATCCCATCTGTCCGTGGTGATTTCTTTAAACGCGATGACGCCAGTAATCCGGAAGAAGTTGTGACCATGCAGCTCGACGGTTTGATCAAGGCCAGTTTGTATTATTTAGGGAGCACAAAACACAATGACTAGCAGTTTGTTGAAAAACTATTACGCTTGCCAATCCTTCGTTAAAAATCGTTCAAAAATACTCATGTACTCCGGGTACACTCCGTTTTTTGAACGATTTTCGCCTTGTCTTGACTGCGCTCATGACGTTTTTCAACAAGCTGCAAGGCGAGTTTTTTTAATAATGGTTTTTTTGGCCTTTATCGGCACAGTCCAGGCCGCCCATCTGAAACCCTATGATGCCAAGGCGCCTACACCGGCTTTGAAACTGGAAGATCTTGAAGGCAATGAACACGACCTGAGCAAGTACAAGGGGCAGATTGTGCTGGTGCAGTTCTGGGCCACCTACTGCACACCTTGCCGAAAAGAAATGCCATCCATGAATAATCTGATCAAGAAAATGCAGGGCACTCCGTTCAAAATTCTGGCGGTGAACATGGGTGAAACCGTGGATGAAGTGAGCAACTTCGTGAATGAAGTAAAACCGAATTTCACTATTCTCATGGACCCGGATGGCAACTCTATCGCAGACTGGCGTGTGTTTGCCGCGCCATCGAATTTTATTCTGAGTCCCGATGGCAAGATTCGCTACACCCTGTTTGGTGGTGTTGAATGGGATTCGGATGAGCTGGTGAAACAACTCAAGGCCCTGGCGGCGAAAAACTGATTCAGCCACAGGGGACCGGAAAAAAACAAAGGAGCTTCGGCTCCTTTAGTTTTTAGTAATCTTGATTTTGACGTATCCAAGTTTGATATAGTCATTGATCTGTGCCGGACCTTCGGCGGCCACATTAATCAGATCAGTGAATTCTTCCGCATCGACTTTTTTCCATTCGGCATGGGTGCCGCAGGCATGCACCTGGATATCGGAATCCACCAGTGCCTTTAACTGGCTGTTCA
>JBFHPZ010000292.1:0-4100 GCA_041592495.1 Gammaproteobacteria bacterium
CTGGCTTTTTCCGGGCATGATGTTGTAATGAACCCTTCAGGTGGACCTGAATACAGCAGCACAAAGTCGATTGAATAATAATAACAGCAGCGTCAGGAGTGACATGATTAAGTCAATTGCATCCATCAATTCATTGCTGGTTGACATTAAAACAGCGAACAATCCTCTTTCTGTAAAGCTACAGCAATGCGGCTTCGACACTAACGGAAACATCGGAGCAGAAAGCGAGTACACGGTACAAACCCTGCTACAGAGCATCGATGCCCTGGCCATCCAGTTTCTTACCATCACCGCCAGCCGCACACAATTCATCCAGCGCACCAGTTATGCCGAGCGTAAGCAGGTTGAAGAGCATCTGAAAAAATTATTTATGTGCTTAAGAAACACCCAGGACATACTGGAGACATTCAAACAGAATCATCTCTGCATTTATCAACATAGCTCACTGAGCTATACAACAGAAGACGGAACCGTCAAAACACTGCCACTGGCACAGGCACTTGATCATCTGGATATGCTCAAACCTTTTAGTCGCATGCTGGAACTGGTAACAGCCCAGGAACGCATACATGCATTGTCGGCTGTTCTTGAAACCTTGCTCAACAAGGAGTACTCGTCAACCAGTCTGGCCCACGAGGATGACCATGAGCTTACTGAGGAGCAACACAATGCACTTGAGTTATCCAATTACCTGATCAAACAGGCTTTATAAAATATATTGAAAGCTTGTCTATACTTTAAAAACAATAATAACAACTGAAAAATTGAGTGGTTTGGATCATGCCGTGGTGGACAATTGCTTATCTGACTATTTTATCTCTGGTTATCGTTATTTCCCTGATCAAGGATTATCGCGACCAACGCCCATTCATTTATATATCGGGTGAGTTCATCTCCGGGGCCATTGGCTTCATGCTAGTGGTCGCATTCTGGAAACCGTCATTCTCATCCATACTGGGCTGGCTGGTTATACCCATGTTGATATACGCCATCATATGGGACCAGTTTGCATTATCCAAAATGCGAAAGTCCGATTATCCGGACTTAAATGAACAGGAAAACAGGGATATGGATCGCTACAGTAAGATATTTGCCATTATATTTATTCTTCCCTGTTATCTGGCCGGCGCTGTCCTTGGCTACCGGTTACTTACCCAATAGGAATCATTATTCCTCAGGGCAAACCGAATTCCTAGAATTCTTCATCACACTTGCGTGATCGCCCTTCATAGAAACGTTCACATTTGTAAGCATCGCTGCCATCTTTATAGCAACGTTGACGCTTCAATAATGCGTAATCACGGCACTCACCCCAGGTGGTTGTATGCTGTTCCTGCTGACGTAGCTTCTTTGCTTCCCAGGGGTTATTGGTCCTGATATCAGTCGTAGCCTTGGGTAGGCCAAACTGCTGCCTGAATTCACTGGCCAGCTGATTCTTTTCCGCTCCAGAGAGTTCGTGAGCTGAACGATTTTTGCTGTTAAACACACCGTCTGCCAGAACTGCGGATGAGAAAGCCAGCAACCCTGTCACAAGCAACACCTGAAGTTTTTTTAATGCCCACATAAAAATGCCTTTAATACAGATACTTAGATAACAAACTTAAAAACTATGTATAGTCAGAGATAGGCGCATTGTAAAGAACGCCCCGGTATTACACACCACTCAAATGAATTATCAGCCATTGGCACAGGGTTCCGCTCCATATCCTATGCCCTGGAAACACTAAGAAATCACTTATCCACAAAACCTGTGGATAGAAGTGTGGATAACCGTTTAGTCATTCACTAACTACGGGATCAAGTCGTCTTTACGGCTGATTTGATCAAGATTTGAGCAATTATTACTTTTCCTAATAATTTCATTGACTTATAGTTTTTTGCACCTTGCTATTGACAAATAGATTGAATTAATTGTAACCAAATTCATATTTCTAATACCTGCCCCTCGCACTGTGTATAAGTCACACAGTAAACACCCATCGAGGCACATTATGCAGGCTCTGGCAGAGATACGAGGCACTGCTATTTCACGTTTGCCACATACCCGGATGCTTTGGCGTTTAGACATTGATGTTGTATGCTGCGCAGCACTGGCAAGCC
This sequence comes from Gammaproteobacteria bacterium, assembly GCA_041592495.1. Classification (GTDB taxonomy): domain Bacteria; phylum Pseudomonadota; class Gammaproteobacteria; order SZUA-229; family SZUA-229; genus JBFHPZ01. The sequence continues at coordinate 2,101 of JBFHPZ010000292.1, forward strand.
TTGAGTAACATCATCGAACTGCAACAGTTAGCCGAAACCCAGAAACATGTCAGTGAAGACTTGAGGAACAATGTCATCTAGTATTTGTGCACAATCACTTAAAGTTGATAATCATTACATCCTGTATGATGCATCCTTGAACACAAACGCATCAGCCGATTTATTCAATCCGCAATGGCTGGCCCAGCATGGAACCATCTCCAAGACCGGCAATGGTCGTGGTGAAGCCTGGTTTGTCGATATTAATGAACAACACTGGGTATTACGCCATTATATGCGTGGCGGCATGGTGGCTCGATTTAACACCTATCATTATCTCGGCTGGAATCTGCAATCCACACGCGCCTGGAAAGAATGGCATTTACTGCAGGTCATGCATGACAAGGGTTTGCCAGTACCACGACCAATCGCAGCCTGTGTCACATGGCTACAACCCCGCATCATCGGACTCTATCAAGCCTGGCTGATTGTCGACACCATTAGCGGTGCCCGAACCCTTGCCGATATGCTGGCAACAACACCCGCCGACGATAATATCTGGTTCGCCATTGGCAAATGTATCCGTCGCTTCCATGATCAGAATATTTTTCACGCCGATCTGAACGCCAATAATATTTTACTGGACGCTGACAACAGCATTTATTTGATTGATTTTGATCGAGGTGAATTTAGACAGAATGGCCCGTGGAAACAGGCTAATCTTCAACGCTTGCTACGCTCGTTAAACAAGCTGCAAAACATGCAGCGAGATTTTCATTTTACTTTATCCAACTGGAAAACCTTATTAGGTGCCTATCAGGAAAATACATCCTGATAGTAGGTTTCCAGTTTCTGTACATATTTTTCCGCGATGCTGCTTTGTTCAGTCATTAAATAGCTTGCCGCTGTAACCAGCTTCTTACATTCATCTGTATTATTCAGCAGATTGTTCAAGGTGGTGGCCAATTCATCTTTATCGCTCACCTGAATACACGCCTGGTGCGTTAGAAACAAATCCACTTCCGCCTGAAAATTTTCCATATGAGGCCCTACAATAACTGGCTTTCCCAGTCGCGCCGGTTCCAGCAAATTCTGGCCACCACGGGCAATGAATGACCCACCCATAATCACCAGTGTCGCTATTTCCATGAATGATGTTAGCTCACCAATCGTATCGGCAATATACACGTCGGTTTTATTATCGATAACATCATTACGACTTCGCAGCGCAACTGTTAATTGCAATTGTTGCAACTGGCGCGCAATGCCGGCTCCACGTTCAGGATGTCGCGGCACGATTACCAGCATATAATCCGATCGCTGTAACTGTTCCCAGATACCGGCCAGCTGATATTCTTCATCATCGTGGGTGGATGCCGCCAGTACAAAATCACGATCAGTAAAATACTGCAGAGGCTGATGCGCCTGTCCTGTCCGCTGAGCAAATTTCAGATTACCAACAACCTCGACCGATTCTGCCTTTGCACCCAGTTGCAGGAAAGATTCTTTATCCTGTGGTGACCTGACAAATACATGATCCACTATCTCTAAGGATTTTTTATATTCTTTCCTGATGAAGCCTTTCGCCTGTAAAGTCCGTAGTGATAAACGTCCATTTACAATGACAACGGGCACCGATTTTTTTCGACAGGAGCCATAAAGCGTCGGCCATAATTCAGTTTCAACGATAATGGCAAGCCTGGGCTGTAAAACCTCGAGGAAGCGGTTAACGGCCATGACACTGTCCAGAGGCAGGAAGCAATGCATGACATTATGTAATTGATTGCGCTCAACAATGGCCGCACCGGTACAGGTGTTCGTGGAAACAACATAGTGCTGTTGCGGATATTTTTCGGCCAGTAATTGCAACAGAGGTAAAGCCGTATTGACTTCGCCTACAGATGCGCAATGAATCCAGATAGTTTTTTCACTTTGAGGCACATACCCAAACCCCAGTCGCTGTTGAAAGTAACGCAAGGATTTATAGCGCAGCGCCAGTCGCAAGGTATACACAAACAACA
>JBFHPZ010000293.1:0-4098 GCA_041592495.1 Gammaproteobacteria bacterium
CACCAGGATGCCCAGAAATCAACATAGATGACTTTGCCTTTCAAATCCGCTGGCTGGATGTTGCCATTAGCGGTGGGTAACTGAAATTCAGGAACTTTGGGGTATTCTGCCTGAGCACTGCTCATGACAAACAACAAAGCGAACAAAATACTTGGCAACATTCGTTTCATGGTGTCAACATCCATTAAATAATTGAATTAGGCGTGATTCTAGGCAAGGTTTCTTAAAATTGCCTTAGCACCTGTTAAATCGCCTGAATTAAAACAGAGTCTGGTCAAGCAGTCTTAAGATCGGCTTAAGACATAATTGCGAGGCTTGATGCAGCTCACATTATCGGGAAAACACCATGCGGCTATTGCTGGTAGAAGATGACAACCTGCTGGGGGACGGTATCCAGACCGGATTAAAACAGCAGGGTTATACGGTTGATTGGTTAAAAGATGGCGTTGCCGCCAGTATGGCGTTGCAACATGATGATTTTGATGCGGTGGTGCTCGACCTGGGCCTGCCCAAAAAACACGGCATCGATGTGCTCAAGGAAGCCCGCAAGCTGGGCAAGGCTGTACCTGTGCTCATACTCACCGCCCAGGATGCCATCGAAGACAAGGTGGCCGGGCTGGATGCCGGTGCCGATGATTACCTGACCAAACCCTTTGATCTGGATGAGCTTTATGCCCGCATTCGGGCCCTGACCAGACGCACCGCCGGACGCACGGAAACGCGCATTATCCACGGCGATATCGAAATTGATCCGGCGGCCCATCAGGCCTGGAAATCACAACAGGCGGTTGAACTGTCACGCCGGGAATTTGCAGTGTTGCTGGAATTAATGCAAAACCAGGGGCGTGTTATGTCTCGCAGTCGACTGGAGCAGGGATTGTATGGCTGGGGCGATGAAGTGGAAAGCAATGCGGTGGAAGTGCATGTGCATCATTTGCGAAAAAAACTGGGTAGTGAGCTCATACGCACCATCCGCGGTGTCGGCTATATGATTGATAAAGCTTAACTACCATGTCATTACGAAAATACCTGCTGATATCCATCCTGCTTATCCTTTCCACCGTGGGTGGTGCGACTATCTGGAGCAGCTACAGTGAAAGCATGCATGAAGTGGAGGAGTTGTTCGACGCCCAATTGTCCCGTTCAGCCCGGGTGTTGCTGGGGCTGACCATTACTGAAGCAGAAACCGGTCATCTGGGAGAGTTGCAGCATCTGATCCTGGAAAATCGGCTGATTCTCGAGAATAACGGTTCTCGGTCCAGGGATGATTATCAATACGGCAAGGAAGAAAGTACTTTCGGCCATTACTATGAGCTAAAACTGGCATTTCAGGTATGGGACCAGCACGGTAATCTGGTGCTGCGTTCTCCCTATGCCCCTCTGGAACCCCTGTCGCATATTGAGCAAGGTTACAGTGACAAGCTCATTGGCGAAACCCAGTGGCGGGTGTTCGGTTTATGGAACCAGCAACGTACCTATCGGGTGTTAACCGCAGAGCGTCATGATGTTCGAATGGAACTGGTGGAAAAACTGACGCACCGTCTGTTGCTGCCGTTTTTACTGTTGCTGCCCATCCTTGCCTGGTTATTGTGGATTGCTGTTGGTCACGGATTGCAGCCCTTAACCCGGGTTGCAGATGAAGTAGCATCAAGGCATAGCAAGCATCTAGATCAGCTTGAAGAGGCGTCGGTACCTGCAGAAATCAAGCCACTGGTACAGGCGCTGAATCGTTTATTTATAACGCTGCAGGCCGCCCTTGAGAAAGAACGCCGCTTCACATCTGATGCTGCCCACGAATTACGCACGCCTTTAGCCGCGCTGAAAACCCATGCCCAACTGGCTTTGCGAGCCGGTAATGAGAGCGATCGTGAACACTCGCTGAAGCAATTGCTGGCGGGTATAGATCGTGCCAGTCATGTGGTGGATCAGTTACTGGATCTGGCCAGAATCGATCCAGACACCAATGAGCGGCAACGCCCGGATGAAAGCATTGATTTACACCAGCTGGCCATCGATGTCACCAGTGACCTGATAGCCCTGGCGAATGCCCGGAAAATCGATATCTCAGTGGACGAAGGCGATAGGCTACCCGTCACAGGGGACCGAACAGGGTTATCTATATTATTAAGAAACCTGCTGGATAATGCGCTGCGTTATACACCGGAATCCGGTCAGGTTAATGTGACGTTCAGGCAAAATGATCGGCAAGCCTGCATCGTGATCAAGGACAGTGGGCCGGGCATTGCGCCAATTGAACGTGAACGTGTATTCGAACGTTTTTACCGGGGTGAAGGTCTGGAGCAATCCGGTTGTGGTATTGGCATGTCGATTGTGAAACAGGTTGCTGATCGCCATGGTGCCACTATCAACCTGGGTGAAAGTGAATTGGGTGGTTTGAAAGTCGAAGTTTGCTTCCCGGGGAGTAAAAAGCCCTAAAGATTCGGGCAAGCTTCATTGCTGAAGTTTGCCCGAATTATCCACACTAGACTCTGAATTGACCTACCAGTGATTGCAGGCTGGCTGCCAGCCGTGCCAGGTCTTCGCTGGCGCCGGAAGTTTGCTTGGCGCCAGAGGATGTTTGCTCGGCTATTTGCGTGATATTAACAATATTGCGATTGATTTCATCGGCAACCGCATTTTGCTGTTCCGCTGCACTGGCAATCTGGGTGCTCATGTCATTGATGCGCGACACTGCTTCGGAAATGGTAGCCAGTGTCTGGCCGGCCTGGCTGGCCTGTTCCACCACCGCACGCGTTTCGTCACGACTCAGATTCATCACCTCAACTGCCTTGTGGGAACCGGTTTGCAGCTTTTCAATAATGCCATTGATTTCAGTTGTGGATTGCTGAGTGCGTCCGGCCAGGGTGCGAACTTCGTCGGCGACCACCGCAAATCCCCGGCCCTGCTCACCAGCGCGAGCGGCTTCGATGGCGGCATTCAGTGCCAGCAAATTAGTTTGTTCGGCCACGCCCCGGATGACATCCAGCACAGTGACAATAGCCTCGCTATCCTGTTCCAGCTGATGAATAACCTCGGCGGTATTATCAATGCGATTGGCGAGAGATTTGATGGCATTGACAGCACTATCCACCACTTTGCGACCATCTGCGGTTTGTGAATTCGCTTCCTGTGCAGCATTGGCGGCATTGGCAATATTCTGGCTGACTTCCTGTACCGTAGCCGTCATTTCATTCATCGCCGTAGCAACCTGATCAGTTTGAGATTGCTGCTGATAAATGTTCTGGCTGGTTTGTTCGGTGACGGCGGACAGCTCTTCCGATGATGCCGCTACCTGCTGTGACGAAGAAGAAATCTGGCTGATGACATTGGCAAACTGGGATGTCATTTTGTTGAAACTGTCGGCGATTTGTTTCATTTCATCCCTGGCCTGCAACTGAATCCGCGTTGTTAAATCACCCGCAGCCAATTGATCGGCGGCATGCATGATGTTTTTGATGCTATCCATGACCGTGCCGTAGAAACCCATGAACAAATAGGCAATCAACAATGTGATCACTACAGAAATCATCATGGATAAGTTTTCACTGGCTTTCGCATTTTCAACACGTGCTTCGAGAATGGTGTTTAAGGATGGCAGAATGGCGTCATACAACTTGAAGGCGGCTGTAATAGCGTCCGTTCCAGCGTTAAAAATTTTGGCGGCATCTGCATTAATAATATCTGTTGCCAGTAACTCCTTGTCCAGGATGGCAAAAAACTCGGAAATTTTCGTTAGCGTCAGTTTGTCGAAGTTGTTGAGCTGGGATGCGATATCTTTATTTTTTGAAATGGCCTGCGATAGCGCATCATCGAGTTGTTGGTTACTCACAGAAACACGATCCATCAATACCGCCAGGCGTAATTTACGCTGCGGATGCAAACTGCTATTAGCTGCAGCGCCAGCGCCGATGGCACGTGCCTGTCCCATGGTATCGGTCAGCAAGGGGAGGTGACTTACTACGGCTTCCACCAGATGAAAGCTGTCCAGTTCGGAATCCAGTATCAGATTAGATGTGTCAGCAATATGGGAAATCAGTTCTATAACCTCTGTCACCAGTTGGTTATGACTATTAAGAGATTCTGACGGCAGCATATTCA
>JBFHPZ010000294.1:0-4096 GCA_041592495.1 Gammaproteobacteria bacterium
CAGGGGCACAGTATCGGCATAGCCCTGAATGACTATGCGATTATCGGGAATTTTTTCATGACGCAATAGTTCATTTAGAATCGATACAGACCTTGCCGTTGATAATTCCCAGTTTGAATTAAACCTGAATGTAGAGATTGGTACATTGTCTGTGTGCCCTGAAATATGTATTTTTCCAGGAGTTTGTAAAACGACTTCGGCTATCTTTTTCATTACGGGCGTAAAGTTTCTGTCAAGCTTATCACTGCCAGATGAAAATGAGCCCTTTTCACGGATTCGTATGATTGTTCGCCGATTGTCACCGGTGACTTCAATTTCGCCTTTGGCAATCTGTTCTTTGAGCGCTTGTTTCAGCTCTTCAATATCATTGGCTTTTTCGCCGGACTTTTCAGTGCCACCAGCGCCTTTGCCTTTATTGAAATCGAGATTGCTTTTGCGATCATCGGTGGTATGTTGGCGCATGACCTTTAGGGCTGTTGGTGTAGGTCTTCCGGGGCTGAATTCTTTGGCAATTATGCTGGTGCCTTTGGGAATTTCTTTTGTTTTAATATCGCGCTGTACACCAAAGGCTTCCGACATGGACCCTGCCAATTGTTTGAATTTCAATACATCCATTTCTGAAAACGCAAGCAACAAAACAAAGAAACACATTAAAAGTGACATCAGGTCTGCGAATGTTGCCAGCCAGGCGGGTGCGCCAGGTGGCGGGCATTTTTTATCGTCGAGATCTTCCATGGACCCTAATCAGTCTTTTCTTCAGTGGCTCGTTGGCTTTCAGGCAGGAATGTCTTGAGCAGTTCTTCGAGCACGCGGGGATTCATACCTTCCTGGATGCCACTGATGGTTTCCAGTATTAAGGTGCGATTGGTTTTTTCTTCCTGGCTACGCAAGCCGAGTTTATCGGCAATAGGTAGAGCAAACGCATTTGCAATGACGGCGCCATAGAGGGTGGTTAATAATGCAACAGCCATTGCGGGTCCAATGGCTTTTGGGTCATCCATATTCGCCAGCATCTGTACCAGACCGATCAGGGTGCCTATCATGCCCATTGCAGGGGCAACAGTTCCAAGGGCAGAAAATATTTTTTGGCCATATTCGTGGCGCTGTATGGTCATGCTGATATCCTTGCTAAGCATTTTTCTCACCAGATCCGGCGGATGGCCATCCACACAGAGTTGTATGCCTTTGTTAAGGAAGGGGTTGTCGATTTCTTGCTGTTCCAGTGCCATCATGCCTTCCTTGCGGGCAATGTTGGCTAGTATGACTGCCTGTTCTATAAGTTCTGCAGCATTTACCGCTTTGTGGAAGAAGGCTTTCATGGCCACCTTGAAGGCGCCAAAGAATTGTCCGAGGGTGAATTGCATCAGAACAACAGCAATGCTGCCGCCAATGACAATCAGCAGGGAAGGTGCATTGATAAATAGTAATACCGAACCACCGGTTGCTATGGCACCAATGATAAAACCGAAGGCGATAATCAAGCCCAGTAAAGTTGCTAAATCCACAATTGCTCCCGGAAAGCTTTCAAATGTTAATATTTACGCCGATGTAGTAGTTTACAATGAGACGAGTCTTATGCTCTATTGTTAATGCTATTAGCCGTTTTATCGGATGTTCGCAACGATTTCTTTAATCTCAAGTTTAGACAATTGCACTCAATAAAGTATAGAGCAGTACATGTGAAATCAACCAATACCTCACAACTGGGTGGTGCGCTGGATTGGACCGTTATTAGTTCACAACTGGCAGGTGGTGCCGGTATTATCCGGCATCACGAAATCCATGCTGATATTAGCTCAACTAATGATATTGCGCTTCAACAATGCGCTGAGGAAGAGAAACTGCCAGCAGTGTATTTTTCTGAAAGGCAGACAGCGGGTCGTGGCCGACGTGGCAGGGAATGGTTTTCACCTCATTCACAAAATATATATATGAGTCTAAGCTGGCAGATGCAGGGTAAAAACCGGGCGCTTGGCGGACTTTCTATTGCAATGGGTGTGGCCATTGCCCGATGCTTGCGGCAATACGGCCTGATGGTTGGTCTAAAATGGCCAAATGATATTTTGCTCCATTATCGAAAAATGGCTGGCATATTGGTTGAAACAAGAATGCGTGCAGGCGGCATGGCGATTATTGTTGTTGGTGTAGGTTTGAATTATGAAATGAAACGGGATGAGCAGACAGAGCAGCATATCCAACAGGCATGGACTGATTTCTCCTCGGAATACACGGGTGACAGACCGGTTTCGCGTAGCGAGCTTGCGGGTCGTTTGTTGGATTACCTGTTATGCGGGCTCAATGAGTACGAAAGTGTTGGGCTTGGCGGCTTCTTAAATGAGTGGCGAGATTTGGATGTTTGTATAGGTCAGCAAATCGATATATTGGTTGATGGTGTTATACATTCAGGATCAATGCTGGGTGTTGAACCGGACGGTGCCGTGAGAGTGCAGTTGGGTAATGAACAAAAAACCTATCATTCGGCTGAGATCAGTTTGAGGCTTCGATCCTGATGCTGGTTATTGATGTAGGGAATACCCGGATTAAGTGGGGCTTATGGCAATCGAATGAATTACACAGTAAAGGCGCTTTTGTATATCAAGAAAATCAATTAGGCCAAGAATTGAATGAAAATTTCGCCTCATTGCAGCAACAGGAAAATGTTTATATCTGTTGTGTCGCAGGCGATCAGGTTATGCGGGTTATACAAGGGTGGTTTAAACAACAATGGGGTGTGGATGTTTGCATAATAAGATCCCAGCTGCAGTTTGAGGATGTTCGTAATGGCTATGAGGATCCCCGGCAATTAGGTGCTGATCGTTGGGTCGCAATGGTGGCGGCGTATAAGAAATATCGCAAAGCAGTATGTGTCATTGATTGCGGGTCAGCCATAACCATGGATGTGGTGAATGCGCAGGGGCAGCATCTTGGTGGACTTATTATGCCGGGACTGGAAATGATGCGCAGTACTTTATATAGAGGTACGCATGGTATAAGTCAGTCTGATGGTAGATTGTGTGAGCTGGGACTGAATACGGCTGATGCAGTTCACAGTGGTTGTTTTCAATTGATAATGCATGGACTACAGGGTCTGGTTGCAAAAACATCTGCTACCCGGGGGGATTTAGTGTGTGTGATTACCGGTGGTGACGGTGAAGAATTGGCAAGACATATGGATTTTAGTTGTTGCCATGATAACGATTTAATACTGTATGGGTTATACCTCATTGCAAAATTAAAGAATTAAAATAATGAGAATGTTTTTTTTGTTTTTGCTGTTGCTGAATGTTTTATTCGCTGGATGGCAATATTATCAACCGACAAAAACCAGGATGGATATAAAGCCATTGCCTGCCCAGCTTAAACCCTTGGTGCTGTTAAGCGAGACAGATCTGCCATTGCAGACGGTTGATAAGCCCGGGCAGATATCAATTGTTGATAAGCTGGAGTCCGAGGTTGAAAAGCCAGAAAATCGGGCTAAGCAGATAGCGTGTTACACCCTGGGGCCATTTACCGACCAGAATCAGGCCCAGTCCATACAGCAACAAATTGCCATGTTGATCACTGACAGTAAGCTGCGCAAGCGAGTGGAGAGCGAGTTGCATCGCTACTGGATTTATTTTCCAGAGACTGCAACCAGGGCCGAGGCTATTGAAACCAGCAAGTCATTGGCCAGAAATAAGATCAAGGACTATTATATTGTCCATGGTGGCGAGCATAACAACCGGATATCGCTTGGGCATTTCAAGGAAAAGATGCATGCGGATCGGCGTTTCGCACAGTTAGAAAAATTGGGCTATTACCCTGAAATGCAGCCTATTTATCGCGAATATGAGGTTTATTGGCTGGATTACAGTATCCCGCAGCAGCAAAATGAAGATGACCCTGTCTCGGCCTATATGGTGGATGAAGTGTCTCGTTTGTCCCGGGATTGTGAATAATAAAACTGATAAGTAAAAATTTCCTTTTTATCCGTTGCGTAATCTATCCAGTTTCACTAGAATTGCGACCCTTCGCTGTAGAAGCTAGCCGGCATAGCACAGTTGGTAGAGCAACTGACTTGTAATCAGTAGGTCGAGCGTTCGATTCGTTCTGCCGG
>JBFHPZ010000295.1:0-4095 GCA_041592495.1 Gammaproteobacteria bacterium
ACCCAAAGCATATACATCGGGCCCACTGACGACTGCTGCCAGTGCACTGGCGCCACCGGGCGGATGAATACAACGCAGGTAATACATCACACCAATACTCAAACCAACAGCAATTGAGCCTGCCAGAAACATATCCGGGATATACATGCGCACGGTGACACCAATAATTGCCGAGAGCACATGGCCGCCTATTAAGGGCCAGGGTTGCGATAAGGGGCCATGGGGCACAGCGAACAACAAGACTGCAGATGCACCCATGGATGCCACAATCAATGCGCCTGCAACACCGGGTATAAAGTAATGGGTTATTTGCAGAATTAACAAGATACCGATAAACCCACCAACAGTGGAAATCAACTTCTCAAAATGATTTGTAGTATCGAGTTGCACGCCCAGAATATGGGCAATTTTTTTTAACATCGCAGCCAGCCACTTTAACTATTGCACCGTGCAATAGTTTTATTGTTGTTATCGGTAGAAATTTATTGTTTTATAAAATGAAAATAAATGAATTGCTGTTCTTTATTGGCTGGTGTTATGTGCAGTTCATGGTGCACGTCCAGCAACTTGTATTCCGTACCCAGTTCATTCTGAATTTTTGCTTCGTCGTATTGCACTATCTCCAGTCCACTGCATTTGTCCGGCCCCCCGATGGCAAAGGTGGCGATAATGACGTGGCTCCCTTTGGCCAGTGCGGCCGTCATGTTGGCAACGTATTTCTGTCGATCATTTGCATCGGTGAGAAAATGAAACACGGCACGGTCATGCCAGAGATCGTATTTATGGGCCGCATTGAAGGCGGTGATATCGTCCACCAGCCAGTCCACTTCGGTGGCTTTTTCGCCCAAACGCGTGTGAGCATGCTCTATGGCCTGTGACGAAATATCCAGCACTGAGACATTCGTAAAACCATGACTCAGCAGAAAATCCACCAGACGGGATGCACCACCGCCGACATCGATGATGGCGGCGGTTTTTTCGATTCCGGTGGATTGTATCAAGCCCAGAGACATGGCCGGGTCAGCCTGAAACCAGCTGACTTCAAGTGGCGACTTGTTGGAATAAACCTGTTCCCAGTGCTTCTGACGATCCATAAAACCGATCCAATATAGTGCAAATAAATCTCACTATATCAAGACTGGCCGGTTTCCAACAATGCTTTCAGTTCCGGGATGCAGGAACCGCAGTTGGTCCCGGCCTTAAGCGCTTTACCGATGGCGTCCACTGATAGTAGCTTCTGCTCCTTGATGGCCTGGATGATGGTGTTGCGGCCCACGCCAAAACAGGCACAGACACTGGGGCCGGCATCGCTGCCCTTGTCGCCGGGCCGACCGGATAGCAGGAAGGCTTTTTCCTGATCGCTTAAAGCCGGTTTATCAAACAAACCCATGAGCCAGTCTCGATTGGGCAGTTGATGGTCGGGACCGATGAAAATACAGCTTTCCACCTGATCGCCCACCATCCGGGCCGCCCGATAACGACGAGCGCCGGCATCAAAATATTCCATCCAGGCCACATCCTCATCATGGGCGCATAACAGACTGCGAGCATGAGCCGCCCAGTCACCGGGAATTTCATCGCCGGCAATTTCGTAGCGCCAGAGTTGCCGACCTTTACTCAGACTCCAGTAATTTTGCGAAGTCATATCAAAGCGACGGCGGGATAACAGAAAACCATACCATGCCGGCTTTGCTGACTGAATGTGGACCGGTGTGTGCTTGAATTCCGGCTGCCCTGAAACAGGATCGGTGTCCGGATTGACTATGGCGCCTACACCACCCTGGGATGAGAACTGGTTATTCCAGTGCATGGGGATAAAAATCGTGCCGGCAACGACATCCTCGGTCACTTTGCCTCGAACCGTTATATCACCCCAGCGGCTGCTGACTTTCACCAGCTCTCCATCACCCACGCCATAACGGCTGGCATCCTGGGGGTGGATTTGTACGAAAGCTTCCGGTTTATGGGCGCTCAGTTTGGCTGAACGCCCGGTGCGGGTCATGGTATGCCACTGATCACGCACACGGCCGGTGTTGAGTACCAGTGGATAAGTCGGGTCGACGGCATTCGCCGGGGCCCTGGGTGTTATCGGCACAAATCGTGCCTTGCCTGATGGTGTAAAAAAGCGGCCATCTTCAAACATACGCGTTGTGCCGCCGGGCTTTTTGAAGGTGACTGGCCACTGCAAGTGACGGAACTGTTCATACGCCTGGTCATCCAGATCTGCCAGAGCGGAAATATCCAGGTCACGACTGCCGTTGTTTTCCTTACCAGTGAGGGCGGCGTATTCAACAAATATTTCCCTGGGTGAAGCGTAACTAAATGCATCCTTGAAGCCCATGCGTTTACCCACTTCGGAAATAATCCACCAGTCATGTTTAGCTTCACCCGGCGCTTCCCGGAACGCCCGTTGACGTGAAATACGACGCTCCGAGCTGGTGACCATGCCATCACGTTCGCCCCAGGTGGTGGCGGGTAGCAATACATGGCCATAGGCTGTGGTATCGGTTTTTTCCATGCAGTCGGACACCACGACAAATTCGCATTTCGCCAGGGCTTCACGCACCCGGCGATTGTCCGGCATGCTCACCGCCGGGTTCGTGGCCATGATCCAGATCGCCTTGATTTTGCCGGCATGTATGGCCTCAAACATTTCAACAGCCTTGTAACCCTGTTTATCGGCCATCACTGGCGATCCCCAGTGCTTCTGCACCAGCTTGCGATGCTGGGGATTTTCCAGATCCATGTGTGCACTGAGCTGGTTGGCCAAACCACCCACTTCCCGGCCCCCCATGGCATTGGGTTGGCCTGTAATTGAAAACGGCCCCATGCCGGGACGACCAATACGGCCACTCAGTAAATGACAGTTGATGATGCTGTTACCCTTGTCGGTTCCACTGGATGACTGGTTGATGCCTTGCGAGAACAGGGTCACCACCTTCTCTTTGCGGGCAAACAGGGTATAAAACCGATTGACCTGCTCGACACTCAGTCCGCATTGTTGCGCCACATCTTCAATACGACCGGCGGATTCATAGGCTGCCGCCAGGGTTTGTTCCAGATTCTCGGTGCAACTGTCGACAAACAGCTTGTTGATTTCCCCATGATCGTTCAAATAAACCAGCAGACCATTGAAAAGTACACTGTCGGTGCCTGACTTGAGAGGCAGATGCAAATCGGCAATTTCACAGGTAGATGTTTTACGGGGATCGATAACCACGATATCCAGGCCGGGATTATCGAGTTTGGCCTGCTTGATGCGTTGATAGATGACCGGATGACACCAGGCGGTGTTGGATCCGGTAATCACAATGAGATTGGTCCGTTCCAGGTCTTCATAACTACAGGGCACGGTATCGGCTCCAAATGCCCGTTTGTGGGCAGCGACGGCAGAAGACATGCACAGTCGCGAATTGGTATCGATTTTGGCGCTGCCGATGAAACCTTTCATGATTTTATTGGCAACATAATAATCTTCGGTGAGCAATTGTCCCGACACATAAAAGGCCACTGCATCCGGTCCATGCTCCTCGATCACCGCCTTGAAACGACCGGCAACCTGATCAAGCGCGGTATCCCAATCACAATCAGCGCCATGCAGTTTTGGTTTGAGCAGGCGACCATCCAGGGTCAGAGTTTCACCCAGGGCCGCACCTTTAGAACACAGACGCCCTAAATTGGAGCGATGCTCCGGATTACCCTTGACGATTGCACCACTGTCGTCAAATTGCACCAATACCCCGCAACCCACACCACAATAGGGACAGGTGGTGCGTACTTCATCAGACATCAGATCAATATCCCCAAAAATTCAGTTCTACAAACAACCGTAAGCAATATGTTTGCCAACCATATTCTCGAAAAAAGACCAGCGTCTGATCTACCTCAATCCAAACTCCATCCGCATTCCAGATAATGATTAAGGGTATTTAGAAAGAACGATAAGTTTTACAGCATGACTATTCGGAAAGATCTCTGATAAAAGATTTGAATGAGTAATGCTGCATACTTCAGTTTCGATAAAAATATTCAATTTCCATTCACTGGAATGAACGACTGGAAAAGCACACAATCAAAATAAACCCGTCAACAAAA
>JBFHPZ010000296.1:0-4075 GCA_041592495.1 Gammaproteobacteria bacterium
AATTCGGGAAGAGCAGTACTACAATGCACTACAATCATTAAATTCCGGGCAAAAAGAATAATTCAGTTATTTACACAGGAGATCAAGATGTATTCTGAACTTGTCACATTTTTCCAGACTGGCGGTCCATTCATGTACCCCATTCTATTTGTATTCGCATTTGGCGTTGCGATTGCAATTGAACGCTATATTTATTTAACTGCGCTCAAACTTAACAATCGTCGCCTACTTGGCAAAATCGTCCCTATTTTACAGCAAGGCAACTTGCAGGAAGTTTATCAAATCACTTCTCGCTCCAAAGTCGCCATATGCCAGATGCTTAATCTTGGTATTACCACTTTGCAATCGTCAGCCAAACGCGATGAACTGGAAATGGCAATGGAAGAAGGGTTAATGGAAATTATTCCGCGCCTCGAAAAACGCACACATTATCTTGCCATGTTTGCAAATATTGCGACTTTGCTTGGACTACTTGGCACCATAACTGGTCTGATCAAGGCATTTACGGCCGTTGCACAGGTTGACCCATCACTGAAAGCTGAAATCCTTTCCAGTAGTATTTCAGTCGCAATGAATACCACGGCGTTTGGATTGGCTGCAGCAATTCCTCTGATTATTATATTTTCCATTCTGCAATCAAAAACAACAGAAATTGTAGATAGCCTTGAAATGGCGAATGTGAAATTTGTAAACCTGATCATGAGAAAAAAGTAATTCGCCATGGCTTACAAGCGCAACAAAGCTGAACGCAGAAATACCTCAGTCGAATTAAATATAACCGCATTCATGAACCTGATGGTTGTATTGGTGCCGTTTCTACTTATGACGGCTGTATTTACCAACATCAGCATACTCGACCTGAAACTCCCCAACCCGGATGCCGCTGCTCCTGGCGACAATTCCAAGAAAGAGTTTGAGGTTAATGTCATTGTGCGCGCTGACACATTGACCATTGCGGATCAGAATGGGGGCATTATTAAAACGATTCCCAAAGCATCGACTGGTCACAATTTTATATTGCTCAACCAGACGCTTCGCCTGATCAAGAATAAATTTCCGGAAAAAACAAATATCACTATTTTGTCCGAGAAATTCACTCCCTACGATGACATCGTACAGATCATGGATACTTCCAGAGAATTCCACACGCTGGAGGATGGCGAAGTCGTCGCTTATGAACTTTTCCCGGACATCTCGATAGGTGATGCCCCCGAGGCAGCCGGAAAAGCGGGTACCAAATAATGAAAGAGTCACGTCGCGCAAAACGTATGCAGCGCCACCATGCACGCAGGGCAGATAAGAATGCCGCCCTTAACATGGTTTCACTGATGGATATATTTACTATTCTTGTATTCTTCTTGCTGGTTAGTGCTGCAAATTCTGACATTTTGCCCAAGGCCAAAAACATAAAGCTGCCACGTTCAACCGCCGAGCAGCTGCCGAAAGAAAATCTGGTTATTATGCTGGGCGACAATGCCATTCTGTTACAAGGTAAAAAGATATCTGACGTTAACACCATAATCACGAGCAGTAACAATGTCATTATGCCGCTTTATGATGAACTGAGAAACATAAGCAGCCAGGCCAAAAGTTCTACAGCCCAAAAAGAAATTATTGAAAAGGGCGTCACCATCATGGGTGACAAAGAAATACCTTATATTTTATTAAAACGAATCATGCTGACCTGTGCCAGTGCCAGGTACTCAAACATTTCCTTTGCTGTCAGCAGAAAAGCAGTCGAAAAGAGCTAACCAATGTCGTCTACCACGAATACATGGAATGAACCATTTCTACCCTGGGTCGAAAGCGAAAACGATCGCAGGTTTAAACGTATACTCCTTGTTTGTATTATCATTTCGGCTATCCTGGGCGCCATTGTTCCTTTTTTGCCCACGCCACAACCTGTACAGAAAGACCTGAAGACTGTTTCACCACGTCTGGCAAAGTTAATTACAGAAACAAAAAAACAACCACCTCCTCCACCGCCACCAAAGCCCGTACAGAAGCGTCAGGAAATAAAAAAACCTGAACCTAAAAAAGAACTCACCAAAAAAGAAACACAAGCGAAAGTAAAGGCATCTAATACAGGGCTTGTGGCATTGAGTAGTGAACTAAGCAGTCTTCGCGACAGCTTTGATATGGCCGATTTCAGTGACAAGCCCCTGAAGAAATCGTCAGACATATCAAAGGAGACCTTTAACAAAAATATTATTGCTTCCAATGCAACACAGGAAAGCGGCGGTATTAACACCAGCAAACTTTCTCGCAACACAGGTGGCAGCAAACTGGAAAGCCGCTCTACCACCCGCGTAAACAGCGAGCTTGCATCCAATACTACCCAATCCAGCGTAAAAAGAAATGCCAGCGGCAAACTGGTGCGTCCGGATAATGAGATCGAAAAAGTCTTTCAGGAAAACAAAGGCGCCATATTTAGTCTCTACAACCGTGCTTTACGTAAAGATCCGGGCTTACAGGGCAAGGTTATACTCGAACTTACCATTGCATCCAATGGTTCTGTTACCGATTGCAAAATATTATCCAGTGATTTGAAGAATGCAGACTTTGAACGCAAATTAATTGCACGTGTCAAACTTTTCCGTTTCAAGGCATCAAGTGCAGATGTGATGACAGTTAAATATCCTATTGACTTCCTGCCATCCTGACCAGAATTTACTTAGCCGCCTGAATTTGCCTTTATTTCTATAAGTAGCAGATTGATGGCCTGGCGAAGACACTGTAAGGCTTCGGCCTTACCGCTTGCATTGATCAGCCTTACGGTGTCTGCCCAACTATTTTGCTCCATGATTCTTGACTGTATTACCTGCCTATCTTTAAGCGGAAGATTATCCATATTAGCAGCGTGTAACTGCACTAGTTTAATAATTGGCCACATGACGGCCTCGTAACTTCGAGAGCTGTATGTAAACGATTCAATTTCATTCCAGTCATCTGTCGTTAACATTTTCTCATCTGTTTGTTGTTCTTTCTGTAGATGCAATTTCATCTCAGGCGATAAATCGTTTAATGGACCAGTCATCCATGCGGCAAGATAGCGTCGAAAACGCCCGCGAACTTCCTTATGAATAATTTCTCCCTGCTCATTAAGAGGCTTATGCATAACTGCAGAATGGGTTCCGCTGGCATGATCACGAGTAAACCCCATACGCACCAACTCAAAACCCGCAGTTTGCCAGAAGCGGACCAAATCTACGGTAGCTCCAAAACTGGCACCAACCGATGAAACATATTGTCGCTCACGGCGTATGACATCATGCAATAACTGACTCCCCAGACCATTGCCTTGCAACTCCGGATGTATGGCAATTCGCATGATACGTGCGTACTTTTGGGTTGCAGCAGCCTTACAACCTGCATGAAATGTTAAGGTTTGCGCCAGCAAATTCCCTGCGGGCCTGCGTTCACCTTTATAAATTTTTTCTGATAAATCTTTGTCAAAGCCACCTTCTTCATTAATCAGAATGGCACCCAGAATGTAGTCTTGATACTTGAGGGTATAAACCCGCACATCCGGATCATCCATCAAATGCTGTAGATCTGATGGCTGTGTTCGGTAATGCGCATTCACCAGCAGGGCAAACAGGGCCGATAATTGCGAATCGTTTTTTAATAATTGCCCACGATCGATTAATTGCACACTGCACTTATCCCGATCTATGGCGTCAATATCAGGAACGTTTTGCAATTCCGTGTCCAGACATAACAACTTGTCTATCCATGCTTCCACAGGATCACCCTGGGCCCAGCGAACAGGCATTTCCATTTTGAATAGTTGCCAGCCTGGTCTGTTTGCATCCAGTATTTTGCTGAACTTAAGTGCAAACCCGCGTCCTGTCCCTTCATATCCGTGTACGGTTGAGGCAAATACAACCATTGGGTAAAACTGCAGGAATTGTTCCAATAGCTGAACAGGAATGGCAGAAGCTTCATCGACCAGTAACAAATCGGCTGACGGCTTTTCCAGGAGCAAGGCATCCGGCGCTCTAAACTGCAAACTGGCCTGACCGGAAATTAAATGACCATGGGATAAACTGGCGTTAGCGCATACCCTTTGCGC
>JBFHPZ010000297.1:0-4074 GCA_041592495.1 Gammaproteobacteria bacterium
GATACCCGTAGCCATGTTGATGCCAATGGAGACACAATTCAGTTTACACAACCGCGTGTCATGCAAGATGGCAAGGTACTGGTTTTGGCGCGTCCATTTAGCGATACCTTCGGTGGCGGTGATTTGCTCATCATAGATGGCGAAAATTATGTTGATATCAATCATCCAACTACGGCTAACAAAGGTGCCTTGAGTGGTCCCGCACAGTCCAAGGCAACTGTTGCGCAGGTAAATAATGCGGGCTTTTCCACTGCAGGACGTTATTTGTCTGCGTTCCCCTTACAAGATGGCACTAATCGCCTTATCGTCAGCAAAGGTTCATGCCAATTAACCGTTGATGATATCCAGGACCCAAATATAGAAGTTGTTGTACGTCCTTGTATCGAACCTTACTTGTCTAATCCTGCTGTAATTGAAATGCCACCCAGTTATGGTTTGTGGATTTATGATGTCTCTGCCGACACCGAGCGTCCTTTAATAGCGGCTGTGGAAGGTTACATTATTTCAGATATCACGGTAGCCCAGCCGCAGGATGAACCACCGGTGATTTTTGATAAAAGTTTTAGCGAACTTGATCAGAACCTTAAGGCAGAAGGTGCCGGTTTATTACATATCCGAAGCGTTTATGATTTTGGAAGTGAAATCTTTAACGGCTGTTTTCTGAATGTGTGTACAGATGCTGTAGTCACTTCACCTTTTGAGCTTGGAAATCCTGGGCTCGCTACAGCCGATCAACGACCTGCGCGATTTCTGCGCCTGGTTAAGGCGGTTGGTATTCCAGACCGTAACGATCCTGATCTGACGAATCCACCTAATTTAAGGGGCACGGCTTTTGGTCGCAACACTAACCTGGGTATGCGGGAAATCATAGGTTATTCCATGATTGAACCCGATGGTTCGGTAAAAATAAAAGTACCTGCAAATGTCGCTTTTGGTGTAGAAGTACTCGATAAGTACGGACGTCGTATTGGTCAACGCCATGAAAGCTGGTTGCAGGTCAAGGCAGGCGATACGCTGGAATGTAATGGCTGCCATGTGTATCCGACAGGACAAAATGCAAGCCTGCCCTTACCTCATGGACGTAAAGATGCCGAGGCTGTTTCCATAAACGAAGGTGCGCCATTTGATGGATATGAATTTCCCAATGCGATTAATCCGGGCACCATGGGTTTGTATTTTGCGGACTATGGCGAAACCATGGCCGATGCCAGAACACGTCAAACTCCATCGGCATTGAATCCGAGTGTTAATGTGGAATATACCGATGAGTGGACAGATACAACAGTTCGCGCAGCTGATGCTCCATTTAGTTATCCCTACAATGGACTCGATGGTCTAACCACGCCGGTTCCAACATCCAATGCTTGCCTGACTTCATGGTCGGTTAGCTGCCGCATAGTCATAAACTATGTCGAACATATACAGCCCATCTGGGAAGTGGATAGAGGTGTGAACACCTGTACCACCTGTCATAACACCCAGAATGCAATGAATGTTACCCAGGTGCCGGCGGCCCAGCTTGATTTAACCAGCACCACATCTGACGAAAATGCTGATCATCTGGAGTCCTATCGGGAATTGGTATTCGATGATGAAGCGAAAGCCCTGGATATTAATGGGAATCTCGTGGATTTAAGAATTGAGGTTGCAGTACTCGATGCTAATGGCCAGCCTGTGCTTGATGCTGATGGCAATACTGTTACAGAATTTATTTATAACCCGGTTGTCCCCAATCCACAAAACATCCCTGATCCAGTGGCATCCATGAGTACCAACGGTGCCAGGGTGAGTTATTTTATGGAAAAGATGACCGAAACAGAAATTGCCGCGACTCGTGTGCTAAGTACAACGCCAACCGTGAATCATTCTGGCTTTTTGACACCAGCGGAACTACGACTCATTTCCGAATGGCTGGATCTGGGTGCGCAATATTACAACAATCCATTTGACCCCAACGCACCAATGAACTAATTAATGTGGTAGTTGAATGTTAATGAAAACCCGGGAGTGCATAACTACCTGGGTTTGTTTTTGTAGAGTTGAAAGTTATACAATCATGAGCTTGCTAATTACGTCTTATCCCAAAGACCGATGTCTGGATCCAAAATAATAACAATGATGCGGAAAATAGTTTTTTACTTGTTACTACAAATGCTGTGTTTAAACATGGGGTTTGCAGATGGAGAAATCCAGAAAGTAAAAGTGGCTGATCCGTATATTGATATCCATTCCGGGCCAGGGGAAGGTTATCCCATATTCCATGTTATTGAGCGCGGTGAACTGATAGAAGTTATCCAGCGCAGAACGTCCTGGTTCAAGATTCGCTACAATAACAAGATTGAAGGCTGGGTGAACATTGAGCAAATGGAAAAAACCCTGACACCCGAGGATGAAGGAATTCAATTTAAGCAAATCACCCAGGAAGACTTCTGGCAACGTCAATGGGAAGTAGGTGTGATGGGCGGTGAATTTGGTGGTGCAAAGCAGTTTTCGATGTATGGCGCCTACCTTATTAATCAGGGCCTGGCAGCAGAACTGGGTTATGCAGAGTCCATTGGTTCGGCATCCAGCAGCGAGCTCATAAAAGTGGGTCTTCTGATGCAACCATTTTCAGACTGGAGGGTTTCTCCCTATTTTTATCTTGGTACCGGGATAATCAGTGTGAGCCCAAATGCAACCATCATTGCTCCCACGGATAAAAATGATCAGTTCAGTAATGTAGCAATTGGTATTCGAGCCTATTTAAGTCGCAAAGTAATTTTTCGTTTTGAGATTGCAGACTACATTCGCTTCTCCGCAAACAGTGATATTGATGATAATGAGGATATAACAGAATGGAAGGCAGGCTTCGCAGTCTTTTTCTAGTAATTTGTACCATGGTAATCGTCCCGGTTAGCTATGGTGCCGAAACCGAGGTGCCCGATCTGGATACGCTCCAGAATATCGAGTCTGTGATCCAGCCTGAAGTGCCGCGTACCCAATTCGATGAATCGAAAATTGATGTGAACGATATAGAACTGATTCCATCTTTTGGTTTATTAGCCATAGAAGATTTTGGGACTAACCTGATATTAAATGTGAAATTACAGTATCACGTGTCTGAAGACTATTTTGTGGGTGTTGAGTTTGGTCGCTCTGAAGCAGGTAAAACCAGCTATGAGTTACTCAGTGGTGGCGCACCATTATTGAATGATGATCAACGTATCTTGCAATATTATCTTTTCAGCCTGGGCTGGAATGTATTACCCGGTGAAGCTTTTGCCACGGATAATGTAACCTACAATACCGCACTTTATCTCACCACCAGCATAGGCAGTGTGGATTTTGCAGGCGATAGTCATTTTGGCTTTACCCTGGGTGCAGGTTATCGCATCTTGATTTCAAATTTCTCGTCGCTTTACCTGGAATTCAGGGATCATACATTTAATATGGAAGTTCTGGGTGAGAACAAGCTGACGCATAACCTGGAACTGTCATTAGGCTATAGTTTTTATTTCTAAAGGGTGATTTACTGATGAAAAGAAAGATCGTAAATAGTGTTCATATAATTTTGGTAATGTTTTTGTCATTTAGTGTAAATGCCAATGAGATGAAACAGCCCGCACCAGACTTTACTTTGAAAAGCTACAACGGAAAAAATCTTAAGTTAAGTGAGTTTCGTGGTCAGGTGGTATTAGTTAACTTCTGGGCTTCCTGGTGTGGTCCTTGTCGCCAGGAAATGCCTTTGCTGGAAAAGCTCCACAATAAATATGCCGGTCTTGGTTTTACGGTGATGGGAGTTAATGTCGAAGAAAATAATACGGAAGCTAAAGGCATAGTTAAAAAAGAAAAGTTAAGCTTCCCGGTGCTATTTGATACCCAGAATAAGGTCAGTGAGTTATATCAGGTTTCCGCCATGCCGAGTACGGTCATCGTTGACCGTGATGGTAATATGCGCTACCTGCATCAGGGCTATAAGACTGGTGATGAGAAAACATACTACTCATGGGTTAAGAGGCTGATTAAAGAATAATATGCTGCGTAAAGCTTTATTCATTTTATGTGTGGTTCAACTTCAGGCTTGTGATGTTCAGC
>JBFHPZ010000298.1:0-4073 GCA_041592495.1 Gammaproteobacteria bacterium
ACCATGCCGTTGATGATATTGACGGAGCCTGCGCGTAGATAAACATTTTCATCTGCGAATCGTAATGATTTGAACTGGTCGAGCACCTCACTCAATTGTTTGGCATTTACACAGGCATCCAGCGGATAACTGCGTTCCGGATAACTGGCGGCGATACTTCCATTCAATAGATCATCTACATTGTGTAGGCGATAGTGATGTGGCTTATCGTATAACCACAGGGTGACCCGTGAACTGGAATAGTGCAATTTAAAATGGAACACACCATTTTTGATCATCAAGGTTTGTATGATTCCATGAACATTATCAATGTTCATGTCCAGTTGATTGCTAATGCGTTGCTGGCTGAATAGAGAACCGCGTATGGCGGGATCGCCCCTGAACTGTTGCCAGTTACACATCATGCGGGTAATTCCATTCGGCAGCGGTAATTCATCCAGATTGAAATCTGCGATGACCAGTCCCAACAGTTCATCGTCCCGTTGTATGGCCTGAATCAGGGTGATGCAGGATTTTGATGTATAACTATCCTGATAGCTGTTCGACAGCACCAGCCCCTTCAACGGTATGGTGGACTGTAAATAAGGCCGTTCTGACAGGTCCTGGCCTCGATATGCAGTATCTATGGAATCAGCACTGATATTGGATGACAACTGACAATAATAGCGATCGGTAACATATAGCCTGTTGCAATAAGGCAATTGTTTCATTGCCTGTTGAAGATGCTGATCGAGTTGATCGACTTCTTCAAGTAGCGGTATGCATTCCTCTGCGATGGTTTCGACGGGTGTTGCAATTTGTTCCGACAGGAAGCGCTTCTTGTCTGATATTTCGTGGACCAGGCGGTTCATGTGTTTTGTTGTCATGGGGGTGACTTCACAATTTTGTGTTTTGTAATAATCCGTCAAATACATTGCAATTTATGTACCGCAAGTGATGTTTGAAATAATAATTTCACAAATTAGGATATCCTCCCGGAAGAGGTAGAGCGATACAGGATTTCTAGACTGAGTCCGGAGAAGTGGTGTATGAATGCACCGTTTACGGACCTAAGGATGGAATTCAGGAAAATCGATACTATCAAGCAGTCTGGATCCCGGCCTTCGCCGGGATGACGAAACAAAGTCTGCATCACGTCATCCACCCAGAATTAGCTCATAGGCTTTACTTAAACCAGTGAACACTGTCATTCCGGTGTAGACCGGAATCCAGGAATATCAGCACCTTCACCAGTCTGGATCCCGGCCTGCGCCGGGATGACGGACCATCTGTATTTTAGTGCCATTCATTTCTGACACAATAATTAAGCATCAGGTCATCTATCCAGAATCAGCTTACAGGCTTAAGTAAATCAGAGAGCATTGTCATTACTTCGGGCTCCTGCCCTTCGCCCTTCGGGCCAGGTTAACTTGTTTTAATCGCTCCTGGCGATTTGATCCGGCGTAGGCCGGAATCCAGGAATGTCAGCACTATCATGCAGTCTGGATCCCGGCTTGCGCCGGGATGACGTACAATTTGCAACAGTTTATCCTCCCAGTATCAACTCATAGGCCTTGCGTAACAATTCGAGTTCGACCTGGGTTAAATCCCTTGCCTGGGTTAAATCAATAAAATCCGCCTGGATATTTTTCGCCATGGCAAAGGGTGGATCTATGCTGGTAAATCGTGCCAGTAAAATTGTGACCGGACCACCGGCTACATCAACACGTGCCTGGAATTCCGCTTCTGCTTCCAGGTCTTTCGTTGTGATCCCCAGTTGCTGTGCCACTTTTTTCATGACTGCAGCCGGATGCACTGCGACGGCCGAATCATTGTCTTCGAGCAACATGGCAAGTTTTGGCAAGGGTTCGAAGGCGAAGACACTATGGTAAGCAAAACGTAAAAAACGCAAGCGCGCACTGGTGGCCTGATTGTGATAAAGAATCACGCGAGTTTGTTGCATATTTAAATTGCTGTCCCGTTAGCTCTATTCAGTCATACCGGGCTTGACCCGGTATCCAGTAAACGGTTGAAATACTGGATTCCGGATCAGCAAAAAACGCTGTCCGGAATGACGGTTCTATTTTGTAATTATGGAATAACGATTGGTGTTTGATGGAATCGATTTGATCTACCCGTTATTATTCAAAAGCCGGCAATAGCCTTGGTTCGGATTTCACATTGTCATCACGACCCCAGGCGGTGACCGCTTCCACAAACCATTGAGATTTTTTGGGATGTCCTTTTATAACATCATATTCCGCAAAAAAACTGCCATCTGCGTGGAATAATATTTCACCCTGCTTTTGTCCTTTCTGATCGCGCCAGATACCTATTAGTGAATCTTTTCCACTGGCCGGATCACGACTTAAAGAATATTCAGCGCGATCAATACTGGGATCGATACAATCGACAGGCAGGCCGATTTTAAACGTTTCATAACGCAGGGCTTCACAAACGCTTTCGCCTGTTGCTCGCACACGTTGTAAATATTGATCAATTGTCATCATCAAAAGCCTGTGCCAATGTCATGATTACCGAACCGCCAACCAGATCCAGCGTATCCAGTTGCTGAAGTTTGGCGAGCACTTCATTTGCACGCGCATACTCCCCCATGCGTAAACTGATAAATGCCAGCGCCTTGAGGCTGTATAAATAAACGCGAGCAGGTCCTTCCTGCTGTGACCAGTCGGCTGATGTGGCGTCCAGTTGCTGCCAATTTGCTGCAAAGCCACCGCGTGTTGCCGATTGCTGCAGGGCATCCATGGCAACCTGTTGTGCTTCCGCTAAATGTCCGCGATAGAAACAGAACTTGTATAAGGCGATATACACTTCGAGTTGATCCGGTTGCATATCACGGGCACGATAAAAAAGTTCACGTGCGCGTTCAAAGTCATTTGCGCAGGCTACGGCTTCCTGTAAGCAGGCATTGACCTCAACCGGAATATCACGACCGAATACAACCCGTTCTTCAAATACATGTGTCGTATTCAATGACTAGCCCCAGAATTCCTTCGACATCAATAAACGCTCTACCGGTTTATCATCCACTAGATGCTCATCAAAAATCGTGGTGACATCTTCCTTGGTCACACCGCCGTACATGATGCCTTCAGGATAAACCAGCACGGTAGGACCATTACTGCACGGCCCCATACAACCGGTTGCAGTAACCTGTATCTTGTTGAACAATTCCCGTTGCTGGGTTTGCCATAAAAATTCTTCCATCACTGTAGCGCATTGGCGTTCTGCACAGGAACTGCGTGGATGCCCCATGGGACGTTGCTGGGTACAGACAAATACATGTTTTTCGGGTTTAGGCATCTCAGGCACTCGCAGGCTGGGGTTGATGTGACATACAGTTTTTCGGGCAGACTCTGGAGCAAGCTTCACAGCCTATGCAATCCATCAGGTTCTTCAATGACATCACCATGGATGTGTCATCTGAAAATCCATCATCTTCATCATCGTAGTAATCGTCATCGTCTAAATCTGCATCCAGCGCGGAAACATCTTCACGATCGACCAGTTCGAATACATCGCGAGGACACGCTTTGAAACAACGACCGCAGCCAATGCAATTAGCCTGGTTCAGATCAATAATAAATGCCGGCGTCCATTCGACACCACCACGGGTTATTCCGGTAATATTTGCCATGCTATTCCCCTACTCTGTCACAGTGGCTTCTGCTGCCTGATATTCAGCATTCACTTTTGCCCATTCCTGACATGCTGCATAACACGCTTCAGCGATGCCGGGTAATTCTTCAAAACCTGCAGGAAGTTTATCTTCTACCAGATCGTGTAACTCACTGGCTTTCTCGGTTGCAATACGCTTTGCTTTGCTGACCTGTTTCTTCAGCTCTTTCAAATCTTCTGGAGTCATCTTTAAACCTCTTACATTCCGGCAACATCACTGTGTTTGCCAATGATTTCCAGTGCCACGGATAATAATTTGTCAGCTTCGTCTTTCATTTTGGATAAGCTTGGAAAGCCAAAACGATGCACGTCGCGCAAGGTTTTATCCATGACGACCAATTTACCCACGGTAATAATGACGCGACCAAAACCTTCATGGCTCAGGTTGATCATGG
>JBFHPZ010000299.1:0-4072 GCA_041592495.1 Gammaproteobacteria bacterium
CGCACACCAGCCTGCGCAGCAAGATTCATTACCCGCTGAAACCCCTGTTTGCTGAATAATTCGGCCATGGCTTCACGATCTGCTATATCCATTTTGATGAATGTGAATTTATCAAAACCATCCAGTTGTTTCAGGCGATCATGTTTTAACTGTACTTCATAGTAATCATTGAGATTATCTATGCCTACCACTTCGTCGCCACGTTCGAGCAAACGTTTACATACATACATGCCGATAAAACCGGCGGCTCCTGTTACTAGAACTTTCATCAGGCGTTACGTCCCACACAGTAATAATCAAATCCATGATCCTTCATCAGATCACGTTCGTATACATTTCGCAGATCAATGAAAACGTTTCCTTTCATTCTGGATTTTACCTTATCAAGATCCAATCCACGGTACTGGTTCCATTCAGTCATCAATACAACAGCATCTGCACCATCAAACATTTCATAAATACTGTCGCAATATTCAATGGTATCGCCAAATATCTTTTGAGCTTCTTTTACGCCTTCCGGATCATGCGCCCTAATGTGAGCGCCCTTATCTCGTAATGCTGGAAGGATAGCTAGCGATGGTGCATCACGCATATCATCTGTTTCGGGTTTAAATGTCAGTCCTAAAACAGCAATTGTTTTATCGGCTTCCAACCCACCGAGGGCATCACGTATTTTTTGTACCATTCTGGCTTTTTGTGCTGCATTAACTTCGACCACGGCTTCCACTATGCGTGAAGATGCACCATGCTCTTGTGCTATGCGAATCAATGCCAGGGTATCTTTTGGGAAACAGGAGCCACCATATCCAGGGCCTGCATGTAAAAACTTTTTACCAATGCGGCCATCCAGCCCCATGCCTTTGGCAACAGCATGGACATCTGCCCCTACTTTTTCACATAGTTGTGAGATTTCATTGATAAAGCTGATCTTGGTTGCCAGGAATGCATTTGATGCATATTTGATTAATTCAGCACTTTCAAGATTGGTGACAAAAATAGGTGCTTCAATCAGATTTAATGGCCTGTACAATTCACGTAACAAGGTTTCTGCACGAGGACTTTCTATACCCAGCACGACGCGATCGGGCCGCATAAAGTCACCAATCGCCGAACCTTCACGTAAAAACTCGGGATTGGATGCCACATCAAAGTCTGCATCCGGGTTTGTCTTTTTTATAATACGTGCGACCTGACGCGCTGTTCCTACTGGTACGGTCGATTTATCGACAATTACGGTATAGCCATTGAGGTAACCGGCAACTTCCTCTGCTGCGGCATACACATATTTCAAATCGGCGTGTCCATCACCGCGGCGCGTGGGTGTGCCTACTGCAATGAAGACCAGAGCGGCTGCTTTGGGTGGGGATGCAAGGTCTGTTGAGAACGATAGTCGCCCTGCTTTTACATTACGCTCTACCAGATCATCCAGGCCCGGCTCATAAATCGGTATCTGTCCATTTAACAACGCATTAATTTTGCTTTCGTCTTTATCTACACAGGTAACGTTTGCGCCAAATTCAGCAAAACATGCACCTGAAACCAGGCCTACATATCCTGAGCCAATCATCACAACATTCATTTGTAATTCTCACCTATAAATTTCTTAATTAATTAAATAAATAACCAGCAATACAATATAAGGACTCAATGACATGCAGTTGACGAGCGCATGACATAATTAGCTGCCTGGTTTTGAATAAACTCAAATTTTCCCGATTTATTCAATGACAGCTTACAGCCTCGATACGGAGCCGATAGAGGCTCACCTACAAAAACTCCTTGCCCTGGCATGGCGACACTTTTCCAATATGCTTCAATCAAAGTATCACCGCTCAAGTACTGCTGCATAACAATTCCAGGATTGGGAAACTTTTCCAGATAATTACAGGGTTCTACAACTGCACCATAAGAAGCTGTAGCACCTGCGCCTATCCATTCCAGAATACTCATCTGATAGCTATCGAATAACACACCACCCGCAGAAGTCAGATGATCGGCTATCGCTCCCGGTGCAAAATCCAGTGTATTAAGATTTTTAACACTAGCGGTACCCGTAAAATAAAACATGATTCCGGATTCATCCTTGATGTAATCTTCATCCAGAATATTGATATCTGCTACCTTCTCTAGCGTTTGTTTGACCAGTGGATGAATAACAGAACGCACACTCCTTTGCGAATCCGATGTATTAAGCAAATACGTGCTGGCTTTCGGCCTTGTGTAATCTGCAGCTACGCCTCGATCAATCAATGCACGAACTGATTTCACATCTTTGGCAGCCAACATCATGGTTGGCCTGATTCCGTAATCTTTAAATGGTTCCATGCTATTTGAATTACTATAGGGAACACGCTGTGTCATTTTGCATCCATCCGCGCAATAAACTTTATCAAAGCCTAAAGCAAAAGCTGACGTAATCGACATACAATTCACTTTGTATGGCAGTGACCAGGTAAGAACATAGGCCTGGATCCCTTCCGGCGTTAACCGCTTTACCTTGGCGTAAATCCTTTCAAACTCATCAACAGATAAGGAATTTTTTCCTGATTCGAACTCTACTTCAATTACATTCTGATCTGGAATATTTCTTTTCTTCTTATAATATTTACCGACTTCAACACTTGTCTTATCACTAATGTTAACGATTACCGCAAGTGTTTCTGCCCTAACATCGGCCTGTACTTTGCAAGTCACCCCTATTAAACCAATTAACCCGATAACAAACAGAGCTTGTTTAATCTTTTTCAAATACATTAAGACAATACATTTTCAGGACATTCAGGTTTTGGAACCAAGCCTGAATTGACTGATACGTGTCAACATCTTTGACAACAAACCCTGTTTTACATCCAGGCTGGTATAGTCCCTATCCCTTGTGTATGCCTTGTTGAGTACTGTGCCAATAACCTCGTTGTTCTCCATTAATTCAAATGCCTGGCGCAGGCTTTGTTCCTGTGTTTTGCCTTCTTCGACAACAATAAGGCTGGCATCCACATTCGGGGCAAATGCCAATGCATCGGAACATTCCAGTAATGGCGGCAAATCAAACAATACAATTCTTGATGGGTAACGATGCTTTAAATCATCTACCAGTCGATTCATTTTGGGCGAACTCAACATTTCGGATGAGTTACTTAAAGGCCGTCCAGCAGGCAATATGACAAATTTGGGAATGCCTTCAGGATGCACCAGGATATCTGAAAGATTCACATCATTTGTCAAATAATCACTTAAGCCCAAGTCAGATGTGAAACCAAAATAATCATTCAGACGCGGGCTACGCAAGTTTGCATCGACCAGCAACACGGTATAATCAACTTCCCTGGCCAGACTAATAGCCAGGTTAATAGCGGTTAATGTTTTACCTTCACCACTGTTAGAGCTGGTTACCATCAGGGTATTCCAGCCTTTTTCATTTAGCCGATGCAATATTTGTGTTCTCAACAAGCGGTAGGCATCTGAAATGGTGCTTTGCTGATCTACAATAATACGTTTCTCTCTTAGCTCTTTTTCATTAAACCGGATTGAACGTGTGTTGGTATAGGTAATTTCCTGATCGGCAACACCCTGGAATTTTTTAAAAAAGGAATTACCTTTAGGTGAAACACTACCTGCGCCATGCTTTTGTCTTTCCTGGCGCGCCAGTTCCAATGCCTGCTTGATTCTTTCCATTTCAGTTACCTAACCTTAAATACCAATGACATTTTCTGCTTTTCTAATACCCCTGAACCAAAGAACATCCAGGGGCGTCCAGAAAAAGTGCACCAGTAAAACTACTAATATAACGCTGCCTACCATAGAACCCAGTAATATTCTCGATGTGCGCCGTTTACGTAATAAATCCTGTGTATTGAAGATAACAGGAATAACAGCCAGAGGGGCTGCTGTTAATAATTTGTTGATTCCTTTAACGCCGCGAACTGATGTATCTAGTGATTCAGCAGCAATAGCGTATCCAAAACCGCAATTAATAGAAAATATCAAAGCCAAAAATACTATCACTATACGTTTTGGCTTTACGGGCTCCTCAGGTAATTGTGCGGGGTCAATTAATAAAAACGATTCGCCCTTA
>JBFHPZ010000300.1:0-4048 GCA_041592495.1 Gammaproteobacteria bacterium
GCCTAGTTTCAGTTTTATCAGCCTGTAGTGGAAGTAGTACAGGGAGCTTTGGTGGATCCAATGGAGGAAATGGAGAAGGAAATGGTGATTACGGTAACTCATATACAGATGCAGTATTCGAGAACATTGTTGGCAATAACCAAGTTTATATGGCGCCTTTTGGAACGGGGATTGATTCTGGAGATTGCAGTTCTGAACAAGCGCCCTGTCTTACATTTTCATATGCAATTTCACAGATGTTATCTGGGGATGAATTGATTTTACTGGATGGAGATTACGATTCGAGTATAAATGGGGAATTACGTACCACTTATGATAATGGCTATGATGTACCCAATGTTGCTGCATCTGCCCAGCTTCCTACTGGACTTGATATAGACCATCCCACAATTGTTCGTGCAAAAAACCCTGGCAACGTTTTTATTGAAGGCGGTTTCATGCTAGGAACCAAATTCACAAAGGTAGAATATGTAATAGTATATGGTCTTACTTTCTTCCAACCTAGTAGTTTTAGGAACGCAGATTACAGTGTATTAAAAGCCACTGGCGTATATGGCGGATTAAGCGTCGGTACGTCTGATCATATTATGGGTACTCGTTTTAATCTAATCGAAGATGTCTGGATATGGGGCAAAGATGTACGAGGTAATCTTACTAACTTTGTTGGGAACAATAACTTATACAGGCGTGTTTTGATACGTGATGATGGCTGTGGCATCATTCATTGTGGTGATGGGAGTGGTAATGCAACTATTGGCTCTACGGTATATAGTTCTAATAATGTCCGCTTCGAAAATGTTATAACCATTGATCGAATTCTAAGAGCCAATACCTGGGGTGAAGCAGAAACAAATTACGCAGACTTTGCGACTGCGCAACATGGCGATAAGGCTCCCGGTACACCTGGAGGCGAACTACAGGGGTATAATCAATGGCTAGGTTGTATGGCAATCAATTCAGAAGACAATGCTCTTAACTTTGAAGCTGATAATGTCATGGATGCGCCTGTAACAACTGTGACAATTCGTGACTTTGTTGCACTAAATACGCGTGGAGGCGTATCAATGGATGGAGCGCGCAGAGCGTATTCGGGTGTATCCAAACATGATATAGATGGCATGCATATTCGTGCATGGGAAAGCTCGGCATTTCATCGTGGATGCGTAATTATGTATAGCGGTGATCCAGGTTGCGACGTTCATGTTCCTGTGTCTCCTGTTTCTGCCGGAGCAGTGACAGAAGCGCCTTATTCAATTGGTCAGTCAAATTTATTACCACAAAAACGATACGGTACCAATACCGATCTTTGGCCCTGGCCCTATGAATTGCGTATTCATAACGATATCTGTGTGCGTGGAAATTTCGCTGGTATAGGAGACGAATTTCCTGATTGGGGTATAAGAGCAGTGAAAAATTTTTGTAGTTACAATGGCAGTCTGACTGACTACATTATGTCATTCTGATAGTGTAGTTAAATTCAATCTTCTATTTATTAGAATTAATTTTAATCATGGTTCCTTTTACAAGAGGAATCATGAAATGGTAAAACAAACTCCCGCCAGTTTGATAGTAGAGTCTATTTTCTAATCTGTTTTTTCATGAGTTTTTGTTTTGAGGGATTATGTCATGCTGATTTCAGGATTGCGCTTTATCATTTCAAGTTTATATTTAGTTTCTTTGTTTTTTATGATGGGGTGTTCAGGCACTGGGCCCAATGTACCGAGCCAGATTAATTTAACAGGTAATAGCTATCCGAGTACGGTATCTTTTTCATCGATATTGATTCCCATCAGCTACAACTGTGCGAATGCCAACATCCATTGTGTAGATGACACCAGTGGCGCCAATCAGGAATTTTCCACCATACAGGGAGCCGTGAATGTGGCCTCTGCTGGTGATACCGTGATTGTTCATGCCGGTACCTACGCCGGATTTACCGTCTCTACCAGTGGCAGCTCTGACAGCAACCGTGTCATCGTCACCGGCAATGGCAATAACGTACTGATCAACAGCGGTGGCAGTTCTGAAGGCCGTGTACTGGTTAGCAATAGCGATTATGTCACCATCGAAGGCCTCACCATCGAAGGCGCCAGCGGCTATTGCCTGGCTGCCCGTGATGCTTCCTCCAGCAGCCCCATGGTGGGTGTCACCTTCCAGTTCAACACCGTGCGCAATTGCGGTTCCACCAACATCTACATGTCCCAGGCCTCCTATTCACTGATGTTGGGCAATGTCACCTACGGATCCGCCAGCAGCCACGGTATTTATCTATCCAATGCCGGCTCTGATCACACCATCATCCGTGCCAACCGCAGCTACAACAACGCCAAGAATGGCCTGCATTTCAACGGCGATAGCAGCAACGGCGGTGATGGCCTACACAGCTATATCACCATCGACAGCAATGTGTTCTACGACAACGCCCAGAGCGGCGTCGATGCCGATGGCCTGTATGACTCCTTGTTTGTCAACAACCTGATGTACGGCAATGCACGCCATGGCATCCGCGGCTTCCAGATTGATGCTTCCGACGGGGTTGCCCGCTTAAGTTTCGTCAACAACACCCTGGTCAACAATGGCGGCTGGGGCATCAAGCTCAGCGAAGACATTGGCGGCCATGCCTTCTTCAACAACATCATCATGAACAATACCGGCGGCTGTATTGCCTCCGGTCATAGCAACCTGGCATCGGACAAGAACATTTACGACAGCAGCTGCAGCTTCTCCCAGGATGGAGAAGCCAGCACCATCAGCTATGCCAGCTGGGTCAGTATCTATTCCGATAGCTCCATCCAGTCCAGCCTCAATACCGTGCTGAGCAATGCCGCAGGGGATGACTACAGCCTGGCCACCGGTTCACCAGCGATAGACAATGGCTTGAGCAGTTTTGGTGGAGTAACAGCGCCGAGTGAAGATATCGAGGGTGCGGCTCGTCCTAATGGCGGTGCTATTGATATCGGGGCGTTTGAAATGTGATACCGGGACATTTATGAGCCAGATCCCGAAAAATAGAGATGATGCAGTCATTAAGCTCTCCCCCGAATGGGTGATAAAAATTTGAACCCCCCCACAGTTATTCATGCAGTAAACACCCATAATCCCTACAAACAACAATAACAAGTAATTGACCACAACACGCGTCTATGTCGGGACGCACCAAAGGTTTTAGGTAATTTGTTCTAACTGATTTGTCAGTTACAAGGTATTGTTATGTTCAAGAAAAATTCCATACGTTTATTGGTTTTAATATCTATTTCCGGTGCCCTCATGGCCTGCTCAGGTGCCAGTGAGGAAACAACGCCCATTAGTGATGGCTCTGGCGATCCGATCATTACCGATAATCCTGTTGTTGATACTACCGCTCCAACCAAGCCGGGTAATCTAAGCGCTGTTAGTGTTACTGCAAGCTCTGTCCAGTTGCAGTGGAACGCTTCGACAGACAATGTCGCCGTTTCCGGTTACCGCATTTACCGTAACTCAACGTTAATAACAACGTCGAATGGCACCAGTTATCAGGATACTTCAGTAATTTCCAATACAAACTATCAATACTATGTAGTGGCATACGATGCCGCTAATAATGAAAATGCCAGCAGCACCCTTTCTGTCACCACACCGGCAGTGGTTATTGCTGATACAACAGCACCTACTGCACCAACTAACCTTGCAACATCCTCCTCACCAACTACATCCAGTGTTAGCCTGGTGTGGACTGCATCCACGGATAATATCGGTGTGTCCGGTTATCGTGTTTATCGCAATGGTTCCATGATTGCGACTGCAACATCAAACAGTTATACCGATAATACGGTAACTGCCAGTACCAGTTATACCTATGTGGTTATGGCATTTGATGCGGCCGACAATACGGCTTCCAGTAATTCACTTGCCGTGAATACGCCAGCTCCGGCAGATACCACTGCACCAACTGTACCTACTGGTTTAACTGCGACTTCTAATACTGCTACCAGTGTGGCAATCAGCTGGACTGCATCCACCGATAATGTGGGCGTGACACGTTATTATGTGTACCGTAATTCCAGTCAGA
>JBFHPZ010000301.1:0-4015 GCA_041592495.1 Gammaproteobacteria bacterium
ATAATTACGCATAATGTATATTATGTTAAATAGTAGACAGAGCAGTATTAGTTGAAATCGAAATAAATACCAACCCCATAATATTCAACATCGGAGGTATAGAATTGGCCGAAAGGTATCAATCCCTTATAGGCTTCAAACATAAGACGAGTGCCATATCTACGGGGATAGCTTTTCCCTATTTCCAATCCTGCTTTAAAACTGGTTCCGCTATTCCAGTCTACATCTTCTAACCAGGTTGTACTGACACCGGCAATAAAACGACTGTTACCTAGCACAGGGGCTGGATTACGATAATTGATACCGGCTGTAACCAAATGCTCCTCAATATCAGATGGGCTATGGCTGATAATTTTTGTACCTCCTATCATGCCGGTCCAATATCCAACATCGTAAGCTAATAAAACATCAATGGCTTCAATACTCAGATTAATCCGTTCGGGAGCATTTCCGCTTAAAAGAAATTCATCTCCCAAATGAGAACTTTGATGAAATAATCGAAATCGTCCTGAAAATTTGCCATAGCGAAAACTCAAGGGTAAGCCAACCTGATAATCAGAATTCAATAAATCATCTGAAGCTGAGTCCATATTGAATTGTGAGAAAAGTGACATAAAAAAACTCAGTTGCCATCCATCACCGCTCGAAGATGCAGGCCAGCGATAAAGACCAAAATTTTGGCCCAGTCCTACAGAGCCAATTAGAATATTATTCGGACTATCCTGAGTTTGAACAAAAGAAATAAAAAACTGTGGTTCTTTTATACCGGAAACAAGGGGCTTAAAATAATCCCCAATGGGATAGTGAATATAAGAAGGCACTATTCCTGATCCCTCATCGCCCTCCTCTATAAAATTGAAATCCACAAGTAACGGGACTTTGGCGAATACCTGTTTTGCAGTAGAAATATAGTCAATATTGCTGTTTTTATATATTACTGTAGCGATCGAATCTTTAACTTCGATATGGTAACTTTCTGCATCCCAGTTTAGTTGTTGTTCCAGAATGCTACTTAAATATCCTTTAAGGTAAGGATCATCAGCATATGCGTTTGAGACAAGTAAACAAAATAGCAGCAAAGATGTTAACTGCCTTTTAAATATGTTTTTGTAAACTTTTATCATCATACCTGGCTTTGTTTTTTAGATGCTACCCATAACATCAACATGAGTTAGTTCAAATTAACACAGCATTTAAAATTGTTTTAGTCACTACTAAACCAGCAATGGCATGGTTATAAAAAACCGTAATGCTAATAATCAATAGTCAATTATATTGATGACGTTGATGAATTCCCTGATTACACCATCTCACGCAATAGCTGTAATGCTTGTGCCATTTCGGGATTATCAGTTTCCCGCGGATAAACCATATATGCAGGATGTACAAACTCCGGTGAGTCCTTAACACGAAATAATGAACCGGCGGCAATAAAAGGTTCAGCCATGCGTGCTGGCAGGAAGCAGCTACCTCCGTTACTCAAAATTAACTGTACGCCCAGCCAACCAATATTGACAACCTGTGGCGGACGATCAAGATCCGGGAAGCTTTGCGCATGTTGACCGTAGAAGCTTGGCCCCCATTCCACATAGATGTAATCTTCTCCCGGTTTTACATCGTCCTTACGGCTGCTAACAAGCACCAGAACTTCATCAACCAGGTGTTCTACTACAAGTCCTGGGCTATGGCTGGGTGTGTACATCAGGCCAATGTCCAGTGTGCCTTCAATTAAATGCCGCATGAGATCTTCTTCAAAACCAATTTCACTTCGGATGGCAATATCCGGTGCTACCTTGCGCATTTTGCCCACCCATTGCGGCAATAATCCTTCCCAGAGTGCAATACGGCCACCAATGCGAATGGTCGCCCGGTAACGACTTGGCAGGCCTATGTCGTGCCGAGCCTGCTCGGCGGTTAATACCAGTCGCTTGGCGTGTTCCATAAAGCGTTTTCCAGACTGGGTCAAAGTTGCACCTGATCGATTTCTAATGAACAGACGTGCATCTAACTCCTCCTCCAGGCGTTGTATTCGGGCGCTAATGGTTGATTGGGTCAGGTGCAATTGCTTGGCGGCTTCGAGAAAGCTGCCATGTGCAGCTATGGTGAGGAAGGTGCGTGCTTGTTCTATATCCACGTCTATATACTCGTGTAATTGGCTAAAACATATCGAATTTATCGATATTAGATACTAAAAGATAGCGTTTTACTAGTATCAATCCCAATACAAATAGTAGTGAAGACTTATATAGACGAGGGCGAGTTAAATATCCAAACCCGGGATGGGCATGACATTGAAGCTTATCTGCTTGCTCTGTAAACCTCCCTGTTTAAGTGACAGCCCAAACCATGCCAGATAACAGTTTTTTGATTAGTTATGTTTCGACACTGGTTTCAGATGATGCGTCACCTTTACGCGGCAACCATTTTTCCAATATGGCTTTGAGTTGTTTTAAAGGGATCGGTTTCGTCAGATATTCATCCATACCTGCTGCTTGTGCCCGATTGGCTTCGCCACGCAAGGCATTGGCAGTCAAAGCAAGTATGGGCATGTGTCGTTGATTGCCTTCATCCTGGCGAATAGTCTGCGCCAGGGTGTAACCATCCATTTCCGGCATGTGCAGGTCACTGAGCAGTAAGTCGTATTTGCCTTCCCGTAACAATGCAAGTGCTTCAACGCCGTTATTGGCGACAACCCCGACATAACCCAGTAGGTTGAGTTGCTGCAGAATTACACGCTGGTTAAGATCATCGTCTTCAGCGATGAGAATCAGCCTGCCCTGTTCTCGAGCCTCAGATTCTGTCAGTGGTGATGTATCACCATCAGTAATCATATCAACGGGGTTGTTATAGGTTTCCGGTGACGCTTGTCCTGCCGCCACTGATACGGCATGTAGCAAGGTCTGTCTTCGTAAGGCATCGCCATCTAAAGTAACACGCTTGTCTTCCTCCACACGGGGTCTTCGTCTTCGTCCTTGACCTATAACCAGATGGTGTAGATTTGGCAGTTTGTTTAATACATATTGTAATGACGTATGTTGTGGATGTTCTGTGTGAGAGATGAGCACCACGGGGCCTGTCAGTTTATCTGCTTCCTGTTCTATGGTTGCTATTTCGTCGACGAGAATGATCTTTGCCCCGGCATGTTCGAGATACGCCTGTATGTCTGCCTGATTTAAATGTTCACTTTCTATGACTATGCAATGAATCCCCGACAGATCTGGTAGAGCGCGTGTCGGCTGTTCATCAGGTACATCCAAAGGCAGGATGACGGTGAAGTTTGAGCCTTCTCCAAATGTACTTTCGACGGAAATATTGCCATGCATCATGTCCACTAAGCGTTTACAGATAGCCAAACCTAAACCGGTTCCACCAAAACGTCGTGTAGTGGCAAGTTCAGCCTGTGTAAAAGGTGTGAACAGTTGTTCCAGTGTTTCGGGTTTCATGCCAACACCGTTGTCACTGATACGGAATGCCAGTTGAAGTGGATTTGTTTGAAGCCTTTCTACACGAATGGATACCTGGCCGTTGCGTTCTGGCCCACCACCTGAAAATTTAATGGCATTGCCAACCAGGTTATACAGTACCTGGCGTAATCGAACCTCATCCGATAACACCAGCTCCGGAATATCCGGAGAAACAAATAGATTCAACGTGACACATTTTGTTGCGGCAACTGGCACCATTGAATTACACAGACCTTCAACCAGATCAGTTATCGATAACGGCACATGTTCGATTTCCAGTCGGCTGGCCTCGATTTTGGAGAAGTCCAGGATGTCATCGATAATGCGTAACAAGGTGTGCGCGGATTCTATGACAATTTTAACCAACTCTGCCTGATGCTCCGACAGCTTGCTTTGCGCCAGCACTTCCACCATACCCAGAACACCGTTCATGGGAGTACGGATTTCATGACTCATGGTCGAAAGGAATGCTGATTTGGCACGATTGGCATGGTCAGCTTCCTGTTTCGCCCGTTCCAGATCGGCTGTGCGTTCAGCAACGCGTTGTTCCA
>JBFHPZ010000302.1:0-3985 GCA_041592495.1 Gammaproteobacteria bacterium
CCTACATCCACGGCGCTTACGTGAACGGGGATTCAACCAGTCGCTGGAGCTGGCGAAGGGGATCGCTGGCCACCTGCATATTGAAATAAGCACTGGCTGTTGCAGTAGACCCGTCTATACTCAGCCCCAAACCGGCAAAGATGCCAAACAACGCAAGCGGAATATCAAGGGCGCTTTTTTATTTAATAATCAAGAACAGTATCGCCATGTGGCTATTTTTGATGATGTGATCACCACCGGTTCAACCGTGTCAGAGCTGGCACGCATAATTAAAAAATCGGGCGTGCCACGGGTGGATGTGTGGAGCATTGCTCGGGCAGATAAACATTTTTAGGATATTGGGAAATCAGGGTGATTGAGCAACAAACTTCAGATCGTGATGACATTGAAATTAATCAGTGGGTCTATCGCGAAAAAATAAAAATGCTTTACGGCAATTTTCAGCAGAGCTGGATGCTGTCGTTGATGGTATCTGCGCTACTGGCGTATTTATCCACCGAGTCCGGTTCGTTTGCAATTGGTGTTGGCTGGTGGCTGGCATTTTCCTTCATTATTTTGCTGCGTTATCTGCTGGTACAGAAGTTTTGTAAATCTGACATTCCCCTGGACATGTATCAAACCTGGTGTAAACGCTTTTTTGGTCTGGCGATGTTATCTGGCATTGCCTGGGGAGTTGGCGGTTTTATCATTGGCAGCGAACTGGATCAGGTGGGCCATGTATTTGTGTTATTGATTCTTATCGGCGTATCCGGCGGATCCATTCCTTTACTGGGCATGCATTTACCAACCATGCTGGCGTTTCAGGTACCCACAGTTGTGCCCTATATGGTTTGGGTGGCGTTTCATCTGGAAAACAAAGGCGCGGTGCTGGTGTTTATTTCCATTCTTTTTATGCTCAGTGCGACCTTCGCCATGAAGCGTCTGGGGAAAAATGTGTTTGAAACCCTGCGCATGAAATACGAAATGGAACATATGGCCGAGCAGCTGAAGTTTTCCAACGAAAAACTGGAACAATTGAGCCTGCTCGATAGCCTGACCCAACTGAATAATCGCCGCTATTTCGATATGCAAATGGACAAGGAATGGAAGCGGGCACAGCGCCATCAGGAAGTGATTACCCTGCTCATGATCGATATCGATTATTTCAAATTGTATAACGATCACTATGGGCATAGCGCCGGCGACAAGTGTTTGCGCACGGTGGCTAGCGTGCTCAAGTCAGCCCTGCACCGCCCGACGGATATTATGGCGCGTTTTGGGGGAGAGGAATTTGTGGCGCTGTTACCCGGTGTCGACCAGCCTGGTGCAGAAAAAATTGCGCGGGTGATGAAGACCCTGTTGTGGCAAGCCGCCATTGCCCACGAAGCTTCACCGGTAAGCGATTATGTCACCATGAGTATCGGTATTGCTTCCGTCGTACCGGAGCCGGATACTGCGCCATTGTGTTTGTTAAAATCCGCCGACAAGGCGTTATATCAGGCTAAAGCGGAAGGACGTGACCGGATTGTCGTGTGCCAGTTTGAACGTTTAATGGCGGCCTGTTGATCACTTTAGTTCACCCAGTAATCCACGAATACGCCGATAAACACCACCAGGCCTAACCAGTTGTTATTAAGGAAGGCCTGAAAACAGCGTTGCGGATGGCGATCCTTGATCAGGTATTGCTGGTACATTGCAAAACCACTGGCAATGATTAATCCCAGATAATAATACAGTCCCAGTTCTGCCTGCTGGCCGATCAGCACCAGATCCATAAACAATAACACCTGCAACAGAGCAATGATGGCGCGATCCAGTTCGCCAAATAATATGGCCGTGGATTTCACCCCAATTTTTAAATCATCTTCCCGGTCTGCCATGGCATACATGGTGTCGTAAGCAGTTGCCCATAACACCGCAGCCATGAACAGCAGCCAGGCCACCGGTGTTAGTTCATTGGTCTGAGCCGTAAAAGCCATGGGTACCGCCCAGCCAAAAGCTGCACCCAGATGCACCTGCGGCATGTAATGAAAACGTTTCATAAAGGGATAGGTGGCCGCCAGGATAACTCCTGCCAGAGACATGTAAATGGTGAATTCATTCATCAACAACACCAGCAAAAAGGCCAGTGTTGTCAGCGTTGCAAACACCAACAGGGTTTCCTTGACAGAAATATGGCCGGCGGCCAGTGGACGGTTCCTGGTGCGTTCAACATGGGGATCGATGTCGCGATCGGCAAAGTCGTTAATGGCGCAACCGGCGGAACGCATCAAAATTACGCCAGCGACAAAGACGAATAACACCAGTGGATCCGGCCAGCCTTTAGCCGCAATCCACAGCGCCCATAAGGTTGGCCATAGCAACAGATAAATGCCGATAGGCCGATCCAGGCGTACCAGATAGGCATAGAGTTCCAGCTTGCGAATAATGTGCTGGTAATGTTCAGAGGTATTCAGCGTTTTCAGCTTGTTGAACAGTAACATGATTCCAGTCAGGTGTTATGGATGTGTCGGGACTGGTATATTACCCGACATCCAGTTTCGACTTAAGGCTTTTACATGTCCCACGATTATGATTATGACCTGATCGCCATCGGTGCCGGTAGCGGCGGGCTTTCCGTTGCCGAACGGGCGGCTAGCTACGGTGCCAAGTGTGCGGTGGTGGAGTACGGCAAAATGGGTGGCACCTGCGTCAATGTCGGTTGCGTGCCTAAAAAGGTGATGTGGAATGGCGCTCATCTTGCCCATGCCATTCGCGATGCGAAGGATTACGGTTTCGATGTGCATAGCAAGGGTTTTGACTGGGCGCATCTGGTGAAGAAGCGTGAGGATTATATCGGTGGCATCAACAAGTGGTATCACACTTATCTGGCGGATTCGCAAATTGACGAAATCCCCGGTTTCGCCAAATTTATTGATGCTCACACACTGGATGTAAACGGTGTTGAATACAGCGCCAAACATATTGTGATTTCACCGGGCACTCGGCCCATGATACCCGATATTCCCGGCGCCGATTATGGCATTACCTCCGATGGTTTTTTTGAATTGCAGCAACAGCCGAAGCAGGTGGCGATTGTGGGTTCCGGTTACATTGCAGTGGAGCTTGCCGGCTTGCTCAACAGCCTGGGGACGGATGTCTGCATGTATTTACGTAAGGAGCATTTGCTGCGCACTTTCGATGCCATGTTGCGGGAAAGTCTGCTGGAAGAAATGCTTGATGCCGGCATTGATATTCTGCCGCGCACCCAGATTGTGGAAGTGATCAAGGAAAGCGATGGT
This sequence comes from Gammaproteobacteria bacterium, assembly GCA_041592495.1. GTDB lineage: Bacteria > Pseudomonadota > Gammaproteobacteria > SZUA-229 > SZUA-229 > JBFHPZ01. Next base: position 3,261 of record JBFHPZ010000302.1, read on the forward strand.
TCAATAACGCTGGTGGACGACAAGGGTCATCGTAACGAAGGCTTTGATCAACTCATCTGGGCCATTGGCCGCGAACCCAACACCGATGGAATGAACCTGGAAGCCGCCGGTATCGAAACGGATAAAGAAGGCTATATCAAAACCGACCTGTTCCAGAAAACCAACGTGGAAGATGTGTTCGCCGTAGGTGATGTCACCGGTCGTGCACCGCTGACGCCGGTGGCCATTGCTGCAGCACGCCGACTGGCAGATCGTCTGTATAACAACATGCCCAATCGTTATCTGGATTACCAGAACATTGCCACGGTGGTGTTCAGTCATCCCCCCATCGGCACCGTGGGTCTAACCGAAGAAGAAGCACGCGCCAAACACGGCGAAGCCGTAAAAATTTATCAGACGCGATTTACCGCCATGTATAACTCCATGACCGAACACAAGGTGCAAACTGCGATGAAGCTGGTGTGTGTCGGCGGCCAGGAGAAAGTGGTGGGTTGTCACATCATCGGTCCCGGTGCCGATGAAATGTTGCAGGGATTTGCCGTGGCTGTACGTATGGGTGCAACCAAAAAAGATTTTGATGATACGGTGGCCATACATCCAACCAGTGCGGAAGAGCTGGTGACCATGCGTTGATATAATGATTGCTTAACAGGGTATCGTTTTATGCTCGTCCTTCCGGCGCAGGCTGGAATCCAGCTATGTGTAAAGTGAATTCCATACTGGTA
>JBFHPZ010000303.1:0-3967 GCA_041592495.1 Gammaproteobacteria bacterium
ATCTGTTCACTGTAATTCTGTTGCATCAGCCCATAACTAAAAATCGTTTACACACAAATATCATTTCAAGTTTCATACCAGTACTACGCATTTCCGTAATTCGCATTACGAAGTTTCGTGTAACTACGTAAATTCGTAATGTCAGTCCAGCTATGCAAATTCAAAATTTTCATTCCGAAACAAACACTTACTTCACAACCATCAGACTGGCACAAGCCATGCAATACAGGTATTAAAACTTGAGCAGTTAAAACTTAAGGCCCTACGGGACATCAGTGCCAGGCACCGCAAGGGTAATGCATGCACCAACACAGTCAGTGTTTGCACTTCATAGGTGCAAACACTGACTCAAATTTGATTCAACGACTATTGAGAGTAATACCATGACATATAAAAGCCTAGGTGATCCGTTCAGTCCTGATACCAGTCTTACTCATGAGGCTGCGTGCACTTGTCCAATCTGTAACACGCAAAAAAACAGCGTCATGTCGGGTAAAGCTCAAACCGAAACGCAATTTAAGGAAGCGATTGAGCGAGCGACATTTGAGCCCACCCATGCGGAAGCAGCTACGGATTCTAAAATTATTACGTCAACTCGTTCAGCTGAAACTGACGGCACCCTGGAGTCATCTGAAGCCATAATGGATCGCGCCATAGAAAGCGCTGTGGTTCGTGCCGTGTTTGGCAATAACGAAATGAGTCGTCGTTCTTTTCTGGGTGCCGTCGGCGGTGGAACACTGGCAGCCTTACTCGGCAGTTTCTTCCCCATGGAAGCGGCAAAAGCTGCACTGAAAGAAGAAATGGGCAAGGGCAAGCTGGAAAAAACCAAACTCAATGTTGGCTTTGTTCCGATTACCTGTGCCACGCCCATCATCATGGCGCACCCTCTGGGTTTTTACAGCAAGTATGGCCTGGATGTTGATGTTATCAAAACTGCCGGCTGGGCGGTTGCACGTGACAAGTCACTGGCAAACGAATACGACGCATCACACATGCTCACGCCTATGCCTTTAGCCATGAGTATGGGTGCAGGTTCTACAGCCAAGCCTTTTATTATGCCGGCGGTGGAAAACATTAACGGCCAGGCGATCGTTCTGCATATCGATCACAAGGACAAGCGTGATCCTAAACAATGGAAAGGTTTCAAGTTTGGTGTTCCTTTCGAATATTCCATGCATAACTTCCTGTTGCGTTACTACGTGGCCGAGCATGGCCTGGATCCTGATAAAGACATTCAAATACGTGTCGTACCACCACCGGAAATGGTGGCTAATTTACGCGCCGGTAATCTGGATGGTTATCTATCACCTGATCCATTCAATCAACGTGCGGTCTGGGAAAAAGTCGGCTTCCTGCACACACTCACCAAAGATATCTGGGAAGGCCATCCCTGTTGCGCCTTTGCCTGTAGCCAGGAATTTGCTACCACCAATCCCAACACCTATGGTGCCTTGTTAAGAGCCATCATCGATGCCACGCATTATTCCGCCAAAGCTGAAAACCGTAAGGAAATTTCGGCGGCGATTTCACCTAAAAATTATCTCAACCAACCCATTCCCGTTATTGAACAGGTGTTGACCGGGCGTTATGCCGATGGTCTGGGTGCGGTAAAAAATGTACCGGATCGTATCGATTTCGATCCCTTCCCCTGGCATTCCATGGCGGTGTGGATTCTGACCCAGATGAAACGCTGGGGTTATGTTGAAGGCGATATCGATTACAAGAAAATCGCGGAACAGGTTTATGTGGCATCCGATGCATCCAAGATCATGAAAGAACTGGGCTATGCACCGCCATCCAAAACCTATCAGAACTACACCATCATGGGTAAGGAGTTTGATTACAACAAGCCTGAAGAATATATCCAGAGCTTCAAGATCAGGAGAACATAATGTCCAAAAGCCTGGCTTTTCGATCCACTTTGTTATCCCTGGTGATCCTGTTTGTACTACTGGGCATATGGGAAGCTTTGAATCAGGCCCCGGAAGCATCCGAGGCCCTTTCCGAGTATGAACTGTTGATGGGCGGTGCCGAGCAGGAAGCTCGCGTGCCGCCACCGTCCGCTGTCATCAAGCTGGCTGTCGATGAACTGGGAAATCCTTTCTACGATGCCGGCCCCAATGATAAGGGCATTGGCATACAGCTGGCCTATTCCCTGTATCGCGTATTAACCGGATTTTTCTTTGCTGCATTGATCGCCATCCCGACGGGTTTTCTCATTGGTATGTCACCCTTGATGCACAAGGCACTCAATCCGTTTATACAGGTATTGCGGCCCATTTCACCCCTGGCCTGGATGCCGCTGGCGCTGTTCATCATCAAAGATTCGGAAACCTCGTCCATCTTTGTCATTTTCATTTGTTCCATCTGGCCCATGTTGATCAACACCGCCTTTGGTGTCGCCAATGTGCGCCAGGACTGGATTAATGTGGCCCGCACCCACGAGCTTAAGTCCCTGAAAACGGCATTGCTCGTCATTCTACCCGCTGCTGCGCCTACCATCCTCACCGGCATGCGCATTTCCATTGGTATTGCCTGGCTGGTAATCGTGGCTGCCGAAATGCTTGTAGGTGGTACCGGCATTGGTTACTACGTGTGGAATGAATGGAACAACCTTGACCTGAGTAGTGTGATCTTCTCCATCATGATGATCGGACTGGTCGGCATGTTTCTTGACCTGGCGCTCTCCTATGCGAGTCGTCTGGTGGAATACCAGGAATAGGAGCCCTTATGAAAAAATATTTTGTTGAAGTCGAAGGACTCGCCAAACGTTATCCATCAAAGGAAGGTGACCTGACGGTATTTGAAGATGCCAACTTCGGTATCGAGAAAGGTGAGTTTGTTTGCATCATCGGTCATTCCGGTTGCGGCAAATCCACCATCCTCAATGTACTGGCCGGGCTCGATTCCGCAACGGAAGGTGTCGTCATTATGAACGGCAAGGAAGTTGCCGGTCCCAGCCTGGAACGTGGCGTGATATTTCAGAACTACAGTTTATTACCCTGGCGTTCTGCATTGAAAAACATCACCTTTGGAGTACAGGCGCGCTTTCCTCAATGGAGCAAAGAGCAGGTGATCGAACATAGCCTCAAGTTTCTTGAGCTGGTGGGATTGAAAGGTGTTGAAGATCGCAAACCATCGCAACTGTCTGGCGGCATGCGTCAACGTGTAAGTATCGCCCGCGCCTTCGCAACCCAACCGCAGTTGTTGTTAATGGATGAACCCTTCGGTGCACTCGATGCATTAACCCGCGGCGTAATTCAGGAAGAACTCATCAAGATCTGGAATGAAACCCATCAAACGGTGTTCATGATTACCCACGACGTGGATGAAGCCATCCTGTTAGCCGATCGCATTTTGCTCATGACTAATGGCCCCTATGCACGCATTGCGGAATCGGTCACGGTATCTATTCCACGACCTCGTGTGCGTAACACCATTATTCATCATCCTGCGTATTACAAAATCCGAAATCATCTGGTGGATTTCCTGGTAAGTCGCTCCAAAGAATTATCGGGGGATAACAATGATGCAGCTAAAAACATAGGCAAAGGCCAGATACCTGTTGAAGTGGATCCAGCTGAATCACCAGCAGAACCTTTTCAACTTCATTCAAAATCCGTCGCGCTCCCCGCGTAAGGAAAACACACAGTATTAAACAAAACCGGAGATATATTTATGATGACCAAAGATGAAATGTCCAAAGCAATACTTGAAGCAAAAATTGCTGCCGGCTTAAGCTGGGAAGACATCGCCGCCAAAATCGACATGTCGCCTGTATGGACCACCTCGGCATGCTTAGGCATGAACAGCATGCCGGAAAAATATGCCACAACCCTCTGCGCTGCACTGGAACTACCCGATGAAGTCGCCACTGCACTACAACAGTTCCCGCACAAGAGCTGGGATAAACTGGTGCCTACAGATCCGGTAATTTATCGTTTCTATGAAATGATCGGTGTTTATG
>JBFHPZ010000304.1:0-3961 GCA_041592495.1 Gammaproteobacteria bacterium
ATCAGGCTGCAGCCATGTCCGGTTCGTGAATTTTCATGGTCTTCTGTCGATCGGCCCAGTGCAAAATTTCCAGTCGACCATCGTGGGTCTCAACCAGAGAAGTACAGTTCTCCACCCAGTCACCATCATTACAATACAACACATCATCTTTCATGTTCAGTTCTGCATGATGAATATGACCACAGACAACACCATCCACCTGGTGACGTTGCGCTTCACATATCACGGCTTCTTCAAATTTTGAAATATGCTCGCGTGCCTTTTTTACTTTTGCTTTAAGATAAGAAGCCAGCGACCAGTACGGCGCACCAAACAGGCGTCGCGCCAGATTCACATAACGATTGAGTTTGATTAAACACTCGTAACCCATATCACCTATCAATGACAGCAAACGACTGCACTGGATGATGTGATCAAATTCATCACCATGCATCAACATCAGGCGTCGACCATCAGCCAGTTCATGAATAAAGCGGCGATGAATTTCCACATTGCCAAACACGCTGCCACAATAGTTACGCAGCACCTCGTCATGATTTCCTGGAACATAAATAACGCGCGTTCCTGTGCGAGCCTTTTCCAGAATCAACTCGATCACATCGGAATGCGCCTGACGCCAGTACCTGGAACGCTTGTAGGACCAGACATCGATAATGTCCCCCAGCAGGTAAAGCGTTTCGCAACGGGTGGAATTGAGGAAGTCGAGCAGGAAATCGGCTTTGCAATCCTTGCTTCCGAGGTGCACATCCGATATGCAAATTGAGCGATAGCTTAATGGACGAATTTCAGTTACTGAAGTCATGGCAATATACCCTTCATTGGCTGAGCGTATACTGCAGATTAAATGTGACAGTTAAACGAATATTCCACGTCAGTTAAATGAAAGTTTCAGGTCATTCCCGACTTAAGTGACTGGATTTTTAACATTTGTTTCATATAAGCCTCTTATCCTTGCCTCACGACATAACCCGGTGGCTCATACATGTTTCAGGCACTGATTAAAAAATTTAATATTGTATTTATTTTCTCATTAGCTTTTGTATGTTTCGCCACCCCTTCAACTGCACTTGAAGTTGCCGGTATTGAAATCCCTGACAGCATCTGTATTGATCACCAGACGCCATTAGTGCTCAACGGTGCGGGCACACGAGAAAAGCTTTTTACCGACATTTATGTTGCTGCGCTGTATTTGCAACAGCATTCCTCAGATATTCAGGACATCATTCAGTCAAACACACCCAAACGTATTGCGCTGTATTTTGTGTACAAGGAAGTTTCGGCTGAAAAACTAATTGAAGGCTGGAATGATGGCTTTCGATTAAATCTTGATGTTGGTGAATATGCACAACTGGAACAGCGCCTGCAACAGTCCTATCACTTTTTCGAAGACATGGCGGCAGGTGATGTGATTTACCTGGATTACCAACCCGCCATCGGTACTCGATTAATCGTCAATAACAGGCTCAAGGGAATCATAGAGGGGACCGATTTTTATCAGGCGGCACTCAAAGTATGGATAGGTGAACATCCGGCACAGCAGACATTAAAACTCGGCATGCTTGGACTCACATCAAAGCTTACTAATATAGACTGGTAATTTTCACTCAAACGGGTTAGCCATTTATCCTGAAATGTTTTCGGGGAATTGCATTTATTTTTCGCTGAGGTATGCTCGGAAATATAAATGAAAAAAAGGATAACCCATGGAACAGAACCGTTCAGGTGAAACCAGCCACACACCGTTTCGCACCCAGCGTCATTTCTGCATTAATGGCGAGTGGTACTTCTTAACCCGTGGCGGCGGCCAGCAGGGTCCTTATGCAAGTCGCCAGGAAATGGAAGCGGAGCTTCTGATGTATCTTCGTGAAACCCAAATGGAAAACGAACGTATCACCAGCTAATCGCAAATGCGGGCTTAATCACGAAATTCGGATACACGGATTCGGCCATTGACCATTTTTGAATCACGCTTCATGATCTTGTCCATCTTGTCCCAGAAAGCATCCTTGAGATCAAAGTTTTGCGCAATGGCAGTGCCCATGACCAGAATAAATAAATCGGCACATTCTTCCGCCAGCTTTTCCACTGACTTGCCCTTGGTCACACAGGAAGAGATTTCACCCAGCTCTTCCGCCATCAATGACACCCGGTAGGTTAATTCCTCACCGCCGGTATTTTTGAAATCATGTTTGTCATGGAAGGCCTGCACGGCGGCCAGCATGTCATCATAGGAATCTTTATTCATAACACCTCTGTTTAACCTTTCAATAACTGATCAAACCGCAGACGCTGACGCTGATCAAACAGCCGTCGCGAGATTAACCACAAGACGGATATCACGCCAAAGCCTGTGCCGGCGGTAATTAAAAACATAATCAGGATTTGATATTTCACCGCTTCCACCGGTGGTGCGCCCGCCAGAATCTGTCCGGTCATCATACCGGGCAAACTGACAATACCTGCAGCAGCCATGGAATTAATAATGGGGATCATACCGGCACGCATGCTTTCCCGGCGAATATCTTTAATCGCCTGAATACTGGTTTGTCCGAGCATCAAACGCTGTTCGATGATGGCCCGCTGTTGCCATGCGGTTTGCACTAGACGATCCATACCCAGTGCAATTCCGGTCATGGTATTACCCAGTAGCATACCCAACATGGGAATGGCATATTGCGGGTGATACCAGGGATCGGGTTGCACTATAACCAGCAATGCCAGCAGGGTCACCATGAAAGATGAAATAAACAAAGAGCCGGTGCTGATACCAAATCCCCAGGCCGGTTTAATTTTGCGATGTTGTCGCGACAGAATTTCGTAACCAGCCACGGACAACATGATCGTGGTAATCAAAATCACCAGCAGCAAATCGATATTTTCAAATATCGCTTTTAACACCAGGCCAATCAGTAACAATTGCACGGTGGTGCGCAACGCCGCAATCAACAATTGTTGCGTAATATTTAATTGCATGCGCCAGCTTAATAAAGCCAGCAATAACACCAGGATGGATGCCAGTGATAAATCAATCGGACTTAACTGGATAAACATGCGCTCTCCTGCAACTGGCCCTTAACAATTTCATAACGCGCATTGCAGACACGATTGAGCTGATCCATATCATGACTTACCCAGACGGCGCAGGCATGATGTTGTTCAATGTATTCACGGACCATCTGCTCAAAAACTTTTTCATTGGCCGCATCCAGATTCGCCGTGGGTTCATCCAGCAATAAAACTTTCGGCTGATTTTGCAGAATACGTAACAGCGCAAGTCGCTGCTTTTCACCGGTAGACAAACGACTCACCTGCCATTGCAGCACTTCATCGCCAAATCCAAATCGCTGCAAGGATTCATGATCCACCTGGGTGAAATGCTCACCCACGGTATCGAACCACCATTGGCTATCCGGGGGCAACAGGGCGACCTGTTTACGCCACTGACAGGCGGGCATGCTTAAACAGGGCGCATCATCCAGAATGATTTCGCCTTCATGCTGATCCAGATCCGCCAGGGCACGCAACATTAAACTTTTACCACTGCCGGATTTGCCATGAATACCAATACAGGTATCCGCTTCAACGACCAGATTGATGGGACCGCAATGCTGGTAATGCAATGCATTGATTTGCAGATGACTCAAGGAAAAATCCTGAAATTAAAATGAAAACCCGAAATATAGACAGGCATGATAACTGCGCCGCCGTAACGACGCAAAACAGAATCATGACAAAACGTATTGAAGGACGAGTGGCTTGCTAAATGAGTCCGCGCTCAGCGAAGGACACCACCTCTTCTCCCACGACGAAATGATCCAGCACCCGCACATCGATCAATGCCAGCGCCTCCTTGAGACGTTTGGTAATGCTGATATCGGAACCGCTGGGTTCGGCCACACCGGAAGGGTGATTGTGGGCAAAAATGATCGCCGCCGAATTGTGCTGCAGGGCTTTTTTCACC
>JBFHPZ010000305.1:0-3955 GCA_041592495.1 Gammaproteobacteria bacterium
CCATTGCCATATGTGTTTACAGCAAAACATTAGATACCTTTTGTCGGTAAAAAAATACCGTATTTCGTGCTGAGCGCTATTCGAGCGTGAGAAGCATAGATAATGGCGGCGGTTGTTACGAAGCATGATTACCGCTTATCAGATATAAAAATCGTTCCATCTAACTGGTCGTGACATTTACATACAGGCAAGCTTTACTTATGACTATGAAAAAGCACTCTGGTTTCACACTCGTTGAATTGCTGATGACATTAGTCATCGCAGCTATCATATTGACGATAGGTTTCCCTGGCCTGCGTACACTTATTCAAAGGAATCGTATTACTACGGTCAATAATGAGTTGGTGTCTGTATTACATGTGGCTCGAAGCGAAGCGATTCGTCAGAATGCCTCTGCATGTGTTTGTCCCAGCGACGATGTAACCCAGGCGGTCCCTGTATGTTCAGGTGCAGCAGCGTGGGAAGTTGGTGTGATTGCATTTCTGGATATCAATGGAAATTGTGTACTGGAAGCGGGAGCGCCTCCCGATGTATTGCTCAAGGTTTGGAATGGTTCTGACTACGTTGGTCAGATGACAGTACGTAATGATAATGCCAGCATTAATGCAACCAATACTATTGTTTTTAATTCTCGTGGCGAACCCCAGATTAATGGTGTAAGTCAGCAGGGTGTTTTCAGCATAAGTGATGATCGAGGTTTGCTAGCAGACGCGAACGGCAAATCGACAACAGCCTCAGCGGTCATTTTGGGTGTTTCTGGACAGGTGAGAACTTCTCGTTTAGCTAGCCTGATTACTTACACTGCACCCTAGTTTATGAGTAATACAATGAAATCAAACATGAAATTTGAACAAGGTTTTACTTTAATAGAATCGCTTCTGGCGCTGTTTGTTTTGACTATTGGTATTCTTGGCGTGGCGGGCTTGCAAATGCAGGGCATGCGCTCCAGTAACATGGCATTGCAACGCACTATCGTCGTGATAAAGACCCAGGAAATTATAGAGCGAATGCGCGCCAATTCCACATGGGATGAGAACAAGCGATCAGCTGCTGACAATCTGACTGTATTGCAGGCCTATGCAGGTTCACCAACAGCAGGGGGCTGTAACAGCGGAAGTTTTTGTGATGGTCTAACATTGGCCGCGCATGATTTATCAGTTTGGCAAAGTGAGCTCACTAGTATGTTACCAACTCTGGAAAGTGCAAATATTGTTGTGACACCACCTGCGGTTGCGGGTGAGCCAACAACAGTAATGGTAACAACTACCTGGACAGATAGGGCAGAGAATGGCCTTACCTATTCAATGAGTGTGCGAATATGATGGCGGAAGAATGAACAGGCATATTACAACAAATCAAGTAAGCAAAGGTTTCTCGCTTGTCGAGTTGATGGTGAGTATGGTTATCGGCCTGTTTCTGGTGGCTGGTGTATTTACCGTATATAGCAATAGTCGAAATAGCCAGAATATTATTGATGACCAGGTAATGATGGTGGATAACGCACGCTTTGCCCTGGATATTATCAGCGCTGATATTCGCCAGGCAGGTGTCTATGGGCGTGTGAAAGAATCTTTTAAGGTAACGACATCAGCCATAGCTTACGGAACCGGTACTTGTGTTGCAAATCAATGGGTTCAGGACATTAATTTTCCCATTAGAGCTTATGATGACGGCAGTGCCTTACTCGGAAATTGCTCAGCAAATTATCTTCAAGGTGATGTATTTGAGGTTCGTTATTCATTGTTGAATCCGGTGCCTGCTGCATCATTGCAGGCGAATAAAATATACATCAATGGCAATATAAATGAGTCCATATTCTTTTTGGGTAATGCATCGCCCGGCCTGGCTGATAGCGCTGATTATGAATACGTCGCCAATGCTTATTACATTGCCAGTTACACTGATGTTGTGGGTGATGGTATTCCTTCCTTGCACCGTTTAACTTTACAGCCGGGATCGGTTACCGATCAGGTATTACTGGCGGGTGTTGAGAATTTACAAGTGCAGATAGGTATGGATACAGATAATGATGGCATTGTTGATAGCTACGTTAACCCGAGCACGTTGGCTCCAACAGATGTTAGTCAATGGTCTAAAGCAAAGACAGTTGAGGTCTGGTTAGTCGTACGTTCACTACGTACCTATCCTGATCTTAATACAGTAGTCAATGCAAGTATCGCAGGTAATAACGTCACATTGCCTGCTGATGGTAACAACGATGGTATTCGACGCATTGTTGTTAGTAGTGTGACAAAGATACGTAATCGGTAAGGTGCTTATGAATGCTAACAGACAGCAAGGAGCGGCATTGATTGTAGGTTTGGTTGTATTGCTGGTCATGACTTTGATTGGAATTTCCAGTATGAGCACTACTACCAGCCAGTTGAAAATGTCAAACAATATTCAGACGCATCAAATGGCATTTCAGGCCACTGAAGCTATTGCGTCATTTTTTTCCGATGGAAAGAACAAGACTGATAATCCTTTTAATATCGACTGGTCTAGTTCGGCACTGCAGACGTTTACTAATCTGGATCCGGCGGTTGATGGTAAAACAACAACAGATATGGATGTGGCTTATATAGGATGTACCAATGTGCCGATGGAACAGGGCTTAACCGGTGATACACAGGATGGTGGAAGTGGATCTTTTCGTGGTTTGGTACATAATCTGGAAATTGTTTCAGCCGCACTAAATTCCAGTGGCGACCCGGTGGGTGAGCAGAATGATCGTGTCAATGGTGTGCAAACTATCGCGCCCGGTTGTCCTAATGCAGCCGGTCCCTAATTTGGAGGCAGTTATGAAATTATCTTGGGTGTTATTAGCGACATTGATGTCGTTCAGTTTAACGGTACAAGCTGAGAAAGAATACAAGATGTTCGAGGTCATAGTCGAAGTGCATGAAGTTGATAAGCTCGATCTGGTCTTGGTTAGTGATACATCCGGCTTTGTACGCCTGGGTGATGGTAAATGCAAAATTACCGCCGACACCAAGGCGGTGAAAAATTTTCAACCGGTTAAGCTAGCGTCCATTAAGGAACAAAGAGGGAAGCCAGCATTGGTCTCCTGTGAGGTCGCCAGCCAACAGGTAACTGAAATCGAGTGGCAAAATTAAATCGGCTCTACTGGGATTTATAGACAAGAGGGTACTGCCATGAGCAGAAACAAGAAACATTTAGTGCATTTAGTTACAGGCGTGTTATTGAGTCTGTTTTCGGGATCGCCGGTTTTTGCCGATGACGTTGAAATCTATCTGGGTGCAAACCTGGGGGTGACCAATGTGCCACCGAATATCCTGTTCATCATCGATACCTCAGGAAGTATGGGAACAACGATTGCAACACAGACAAGCTTCGATCCTAGCGCCAGTTACTCCGGTTGTTTTGATACTGATCGAGTGTACTTCACTACCAGTACCAGTTGCAGCGATAACAACCTTGATGATTATGTTAACCTGTCGGCAGTCAAATGCCAGGCCTTGCTAGATCAGTTTTCCACCACAGGCTATTTAACCGATAAATTTGCGCGTTGGCGTAGTAATTCATGGAATGCCTTGTCTAGCAATAGACATAGTGATGATGTCGAATGTAGCCTTGACAGTGGTGTGCATGGTGATGGTGGTGCAGCCACCTATGCCTCTGAGTCCAATGGGCCCTGGTCGAGCAATCAGGCTGAAGAAATTAATTGGGATAATGAAAACGCCTATACCATGGCCTCCGGTAATTATATGAACTGGAAAAGTAGTGGTGCTACTGTTTATAAGACTCGTCTGGAGATTGTTCAGGAAACTGTATCTTCACTGGTTAATAGTATTTCCAATGTCAATATAGGTCTAATGCGGTTTGACAGGGATTCAGAAGGCGGCATGGTGGTTACACCCATGGGATACATTGACACTGTAAAAGCAGATTTTCTCACCGAACTGAATAAGATGTGGGATAACGGCGGTACGCC
>JBFHPZ010000306.1:0-3954 GCA_041592495.1 Gammaproteobacteria bacterium
GTACCCGTGCAGCGTCATAATGTCACGCAGCAGTCATGTATGTTTCATGAAATTGTCATATTCCAGCTTCATACTTCGCAACAGTTAAACCAACCGGAGATTAATTGAATGAAACTCAATCGCCTATTTGCTGTTGCAGGCCTGGCTGCTGCCATGTTTGCAGGTGTCGCTTCAGCGGAAGTTGCTGTTGATGCCAAATTGGCTACATACAAACCTGTTAGCGGCGTTTCTGGTAACTTGTCCAGCGTCGGCTCAGACACTTTGGCAAACCTGATGACCTTCTGGGCTGAAGAATTCAAACGTCAGTATCCTAACGTCAATATTCAGATTCAGGCTGCAGGTTCTTCCACTGCACCACCAGCATTAACTGAAGGTACTTCCAATCTGGGCCCAATGAGCCGCAAGATGAAAGATAAGGAACTGGAAGCCTTTGAAAAGAAATTCGGTTACAAACCCACTGAAATTCGTGTTGCCATCGATGCCCTGGCGGTTTATGTCAACAAGGATAACCCGATTGAATCCATGTCCATTTCACAGGTTGATGCCATTTTCTCTGCTACCCGTAAATGTGGCGCACCTGCCGATATCACCAACTGGGGCGAACTGGGCCTGACCGGTTCATGGGCAAAACGTCCTATCCAGCTCTATGGTCGTAACTCTGTATCCGGTACTTATGGCTACTTCAAGTCAAAAGGTCTGTGTAAGGGTGATTACAAAAATAACGTGAATGAACAGCCTGGTTCTGCTTCTGTTGTTCAATCTGTTTCTTCATCCCTGAACGGTATCGGTTATTCCGGTATTGGCTACAAGACTTCCGGTGTTAAAGCCGTGGCCCTGGCCAAGAAAGAGGGTAATGCACCGGTTGCTGCAACCAATGAAAATGCCCTTGATGGCAGCTATCCCTTGTCACGTTACCTCTACGTATATGTGAACAAACACCCCAACAAGGCTGTACCACCCCTTGAGCGTGAATTCGTTAAGATGGTTCTGTCCAAGGTAGGCCAGCAGGTTGTGGTGAAAGACGGTTATATCCCGCTGCCTCACAAGATTGTTGAGAAAGAACTGGCCAAACTGGATTAATTTACTATCCTGACTGAGCCGAAAAAGGCTGCTCAATGAGCAGCCTTTTTTTTGATGATCGATGTTATTCACGTAAATAATGGATTTCACAGCCATGTATTTTCCTTAATTGAACGATCTTTCTTCCTGCACAAGCCCCGATGACATAAAATTCGACGGGTTTGTAACAAAACTGTCACATAACAGACATAAAATTAGCCGATGAAATCAAGCATTATCAAAGAGAAGTCCTGGTTCGAGCGCAAACGCGCCTTTATCGAACAATCAGCCCGTTATGTTATCGGATTGGGTGGTATCAGCGTCATATTCGCCATCGTGCTGATTTTCTTCTACTTGCTCTGGGTTGTCGCACCCATATTCTCATCACCCGAGGTCAATCCCCAAACCAGGCTTCAGTTACCACTGGAAGACGGTGTAAGCAGTCGCTACATCGCGGTTGAAGAAAGCGGTCAAATTGGTGTGCGCATCAGTTCGAATGGCGACATTCTGTTTTTCAATATTGCCGATGGCAAGCAGGTTGCACTTGAAACCATTGCCATGCCTGAATATGCCAGTATCTCCCATGTTGTGGAGCTGGATAATGAAGGTAAAAAACTGGTTCTGGCCCTGGATAACACCCGACTGGTGTTCATCAATATTAAATATCGGGTGAACTTTTCCAATGGTCACCGTGAAATTCATCCGAGCATCGACTATCCCTTTGGTGAAGAAGCCACTGAACTCAAAAACATAGATCGCATTGCAAAAATCAGTGCCGTGCGTATTGATGAATACCTGGTGCTGGCGGTGCTGGATTCCGATGGCGAATTACTGCTGCAGCGCTATGAAGTTGAGGAAGATGAGGATCTGCCTGAACCGGAAGAAGAGTCTCTGATCGAGCTGAATATTAATCCTGATTTCCTGCTGCTGAGCTCGCAGGGGCAATGGCTCTATATGGCAGATCAACAAGGCAAGATCGTCTATTACAATGTTCGTGATATGAGTGACCCTGTACTGGTGGATCAATTCATGCTGGTTAAACCAGACACCAGGCTAACCCAACTGAGAATGTTGCTGGGTGGCAATTCCTTAATCGCAACCAATAGCAATGGAGTTGTAAGTCAGTGGTCATTACAACGTGATGATAAAAATCAGTATCGCCTGAAAGAGATTCGTGGATTTAAATCGAATTCTGCTATTGCGCAATTAATCCCGGAAAAACGTCGTAAAGGTTTACTGGCCATTAATGAGCAGGGCGAGTTGTTCTTGTATAACACCACAGCAGATCGCGTTTCCTTGCAGATGCCATTACTGGATGTGAAGCCGATCAAGTCTGTTATTTCTTCCCGTGGTGATGTCATGATGGTTGAAGCATCCGACGGTAGCCTGAGTACCTTTGGCATCGTGAATCACCATCCTGAAATATCCTGGCAATCACTCTGGGGTGAGATAGTTTACGAGGGTTACAACGAGCCTAAATATATCTGGCAGTCGTCCTCTGCAAGCAATGATTTTGAACCCAAGTTCAGTTTAATGCCTTTGGCATACGGCACATTAAAAGCCGCATTTTATGCCATGATGGTTGCGGTGCCTTTGGCTATCATGGGTGCCATTTATACAGCTTACTTCATGTCACCCAAAATGCGCAGTTGGGTAAAGCCCAGCATCGAAATCATGGAAGCCCTGCCAACCGTTATTCTGGGTTTCCTTGCAGGTTTATGGTTTGCACCGGTGGTTGAGCATAATCTGCTGGCAATTCTGGCACTGACATTCATATTGCCAATAGGTTTGTTGATATTTGCATGGTTATGGAATTACATGCCTGCATCGATCAAATATAAAGTCACCAATGGCTGGCATGCAGCCTTGTTGATACCGGTTATTCTTTTCCTGTGCTGGTTTGCAATTGAAGTTGCGCCGCTGGTTGAGCACTTCTTGTTCAATGGCGATCTTCGTCACTGGATGAAAGCAGAACTGGGTATTGATTACGATCAGCGTAATGCTCTGGTAGTGGGTATTGCCATGGGCATTGCCGTTATTCCGACTATTTTCTCCATCACAGAAGATGCCATTTTCAGTGTTCCGCGCCACTTAACCAATGGTTCCCTGGCTTTAGGTGCTACTACCTGGCAAACCTTAACCCGCGTGGTTTTACTCACCGCCAGTCCCGGTATTTTCTCAGCGGTCATGATCGGCCTGGGGCGTGCCGTAGGTGAAACCATGATTGTATTGATGGCAACTGGTAATACACCGGTCATGGATGCAAGTTTGTTCCAGGGTATGCGTACCTTATCCGCCAATATCGCGGTTGAACTACCTGAATCGGAAGTGGATAGCAGTCATTACCGAATTCTGTTCCTGGCAGCACTCGTGTTGTTTGTTGTTACTTTCGCATTTAATACTGCAGCTGAGGTTGTGAGACAGCGGCTGCGCAAACGCTACGGCAGTTTGTAATTTACTATAGGTTGTTATTGTGACTCGATCTGTAAGCAACTTCAGGGCATGGTGGCAAAGTGGCGCACCATGGATCTGGCTAAATGCCGGCGCTGTCAGTGCCAGTGTGATTATTGTATTTGGTTTGCTGGCATTAATTGCCGTGCGCGGTATGGGCCATTTCTGGCCAGCTGATATTGTGCAGATGGAATATGCCAGTGACTCTGACCAGGTGCGCATCATTGGCGAGAAAATTGAATCCGAATTTATAGATACCAAACGCTATGAAGAATCCGGTTTTGGGAAAGCGCCGGCAGGTCAGGAAAAAGTAAAACGCTGGTTAATCAAAACCGGTAACCGTGAATTACTGGGCTCTGATTTTAGATGGATTGATGATCACAATATCCTGCAACAATCGACACCTGATAATCTGATTGTGGTTGAACGGGTCGAGTGGGGTAA
>JBFHPZ010000307.1:0-3942 GCA_041592495.1 Gammaproteobacteria bacterium
ATACTGTTTGATGCCCAGAATAAGGTTAGTCAGCTTTATCAGGTTTCCGCCATGCCAAGTACAGTCATCATCGATCGCGATGGTAATATGCGCTACCTTCATCAAGGTTATAAGCCTGGCGACGAGAAAACATACTACACATGGGTTAAGAGGCTGATCAAAGAATAATATGCTACGTAAGGCACTATTCATTTTATGTATGTTCCAGCTCCAGGCTTGTGATGTACAACCCTGGGTAAAGCCCTATGAGCGTGCAAATCTGGCGGATGAAGTCATGAAATTCGATCGTGATCCGGTTTCATCATCCTACCTTGAGCATGTTTACGAAGCCCGTGAAGGAGCCCGTGGTGCAGGACTGACAACAGGTGGTGGTTGTGGTTGTAACTAGAATAAAAGCACTAACATCCATTATTTTATTGACGGTGTCTGTATCTGCACATGCATTGATACTGCCAGAAGATCGTGTCGATGCCCTGTATCATAGTTATGATGGTGGTGGGATAACAGTCAATGGTCCCTCCATACTTGTCAGAAAAAGTGTTGCTGACAGTGTGTCGATTTCGGCCAATCATTATGTTGATAGTATTTCCAGCGCCTCGATTGATGTAAAGACGCTGGGCGCAAGCAAGTACGCAGAAGAACGAACACAGCAATCCGTCGGTGCTGATTACTTAAATGACAAATCAATAATCAGTTACTCGTATACCACCAGTGTGGAAAACGACTTTGAAGCTACCACAAGTAATTTTAATGTTAGTCAGGAAATGTTTGGTGGCCTGACGACGGTTTCACTGGGATTCAAACTTGGTAACAATACCATTATGAAAACCGGTGATGCAGCTTTCAGGAAAGAATCCGAAACCCGGGGTTACAGGGTAACTGCGTCACAGGTATTAACGAAAAATACCTTGCTGGGACTTGCCTATGAAATCATAACCGATGAAGGCTTTTTAAATAATCCTTACCGTGCTGTACGTTATGATGATGGCTCCGGCGTTTCACAATACGAACCTGAAGTGTATCCGAACACCCATACCAGTAATGCCGTGGGTTTTAGTTTGCGCTATTTTTTACCTAACCGAAGTGCTGTCTATACAAGCTATCGTTATTTTATCGACTCCTGGGATATTGAAGCCGATACCCTGGAAATAGGTTATGTTTTTCCACTTGAGGATAAATGGCTTCTGGAATTAAGCTATCGCTACTATACCCAGAACAATGCTGAATTCTATTCGGATCTGTTTCCCTACGCATCATCACAAACCTACATGGCGCGTGACAAGGAGCTCAGTAGTTATAACAGTCATTCAATTGGTATTGGCGCCACTTATAAGTTAGGTGGTGTGGGGCCATTTGATAAGGGCACAATTAATCTTAATTACAACCTGTTTGTGTTTGATTACCAGGACTTCAGGGATATACCTGAAGGTCTTGAGACCGGGGCTGTGATTGGTCAGGAACCCTTGTATGAATTAACTGCAAACGTTATCAGGTTCTATTTATCGTTCTGGTTTTAGTTTACTATCCTGATACTAGCCTACACTCAGGCTGATCATTGGCATCAACTGCCACACTAATTAATACGGTTATCGCCACCAAACGAGGTCGCCCTCAATGATTTCGCAGCTTGTTAAACTGGTTCGGGTCATCAGTTCAGAAGTTTCACCTATGCAAATCAGTCTTGGATTTGCTCTATCCATGATTATCGGCTTGACTCCCTTATGGAGTGTGCATAATTTGCTGGTTATATTCATACTGTTGATATTACGGGTTAACCTCGGTGCCTTTATGATGGGCTGGGCATTCTTCACCGGCCTGGCCTATTTATTCGATCCCTGGTTCCACGACCTGGGCTCCTATGTTTTGCATCTGCCTGTTCTGAACGCACAATGGACGGATATGTATAACTCGCCTTTCTGGCGCATTACACGTTTTAACAATACGATTGTCATGGGAAGCCTGGTAGCCTCCCTTGCCCTGTTTATTCCACTGGTTATTATTTTAAACATCCTTGTTCGGCAATATCGAACCAACGTTGTTGCATACCTTAACCAGAAGCGCTGGTTCAAGGTTGTTAAATCCAAAGTATTCTCTAAAGCTGTATCTTTGGCCGAATAGGAGAAGGAAATGAAGATGATACGTTGGCCAGGTTTTATCGCTTTTGTTGTGCTGCTTGCGCTATTGATAGGTGGCACATGGCTGTTTGCAGAAACCATTACCAAATCGATGCTTGAAAGTAGTTTGTCCAGCATGAATGGTGCACGGGTTGATATTGCGGTTGTCAATATAAGCTATTCACCCCTGTCCCTTGAATTGAATAATATCGAAGTGGCGGACAAGCAGCGTCCCATGGTCAATGCAGTTCAAATCGGTAAGGCCCTGTTCAGGATATCTTTTGGTCATTTGTTAGTGAAAAAAGTCAGAATTGAAGAGATGTCACTCAACAATATTGAAGTTGACACCCCACGAAAAGTATCCGGCACACTGGTTAAAAAGAAAGAAAAAGTTCAGGACATGGGGGAGCCCATGTTTGATTTTGAAATGCCGGATATCGAGTTACCGGAAATAAAAGACATCTTGCAACTAGAGCCATTGAAGACCGATAAACTCATTGAAACACTTAACACGGATTACGATGTAACCAAACAAAACTGGGAAAGCACTTATGACGATGTAACTGATAAGACACGCTGGGATGCTTACGAAGATAGATACCGAAAGATTAAAGAAGAGTTCAAGGGCAATTCAATCCAAAAGCTGAATGCCTTGAAAGATGCCAGGCAGTTAAAAATAGACCTGAAGCAGGAAGTGGAAAAAATTAAACAGGCCAAAGAAAAATTCAATACAGATAGTGATCGTCTGGAAGCCGAATACAAGGCGGCCAAAGATGGCCCTAAAAACGACATCAAAGCCATTAAGGAAAAATATAATATTGGAAATATTGATGCATCCAATATTACGCAAATGTTATTTGGCGAACAGGCGGCGCAATATGTAGCCATGGCACAAAAATGGTATCAACGCATTAAGCCCTACCTGGGTGATGATGAGCCAGAGCCAGTGCCAGTTAAGCGTGGTGAGGGCAAGGATATTGCGTTTAAGGAGTTTAATCCTATGCCCGGATTCTATGTTGCCAAGGCAGCATTGAATGTCCATACAGCCAGAGGTCAGTTTGAGGGCAAGATAACCGATATATCGTCCGATCAATCCATAAACAAAAAGTCAACACAGTTTTTACTGGCAGGTGTTGAAATGCGTAACCGCGAGAGTGAAAAGCTGAGTGGTGAAATTAATTACATTCAGAAAGACAAAGGCTTTGTTGACGTTAATTATGCAATACAGGCGAATAAGATTTCCGACTTCGCTGTAACCAAAAGTGACAAAATGGCAATCACCATGGGTAGCGGCTTAATGGATATGAAGCTGCATGCCCGATTACAATCAGGCCAGATCAAAGGTGAGGCCGATGTGGATTTTAGCAATGTAGCATTCAAGACAAACAAGGATGAATCTGGTCAATCGCTGTCTTCCATGTTGTCGGCATCACTGGCTCATGTAAAACAATTTAATATCAATGCTCGCTTTGCGGGATCATTCAAAGATCCGGGGCTGAAAATCAGATCGGATCTGGATAACCAGTTAGGCGCACAGTTAAAGACACAGTTCAAAGCACGGGTTGATCAATTCGAAAATGAACTACGTGCAAAAATTGAGGCAAAATATCAGGAGCCATTACAGAAGATCGAAGCCAGGCGCCAACAGCTGCGTGAGATAAAAAACAAGATCGATCAAAAAGAAAGTGAAATCCAGCAAAAACTGGATGATCTCGATAAGCGGATTGAGCAGGAAAAATCGGAGAAGGATCAGGAAATAAAATCAAAACTGGATGATAAAAAAAATAAATTACTCGACCAGCTTAAAGGTAAGTTATCCAGGTAATAG
>JBFHPZ010000308.1:0-3929 GCA_041592495.1 Gammaproteobacteria bacterium
GATCGTCTGAATGAATGTCGTAGCGGAACATTGCTGGACTTCATTGAAGATTTCACCAATCGTTTTCCGCATTATGTCGATGAATATGAAACACTGTTAACCGACAACCGTATCTGGAAGCAACGATTGGTGGATATAGGTATTGTTTCTCCAGAGCGTGCACTACAGCTTGGGTTTACAGGACCCATGTTGCGCGGATCCGGTTTTGCATGGGACTTGCGCAAGAAGCAGCCCTATGAAGTGTATGACAAAATGGATTTCGATATTCCGGTCGGCACCAATGGTGATTCCTATGACCGCTATCTGGTGCGTATAGAAGAGATGCGCCAATCCAATCGTATTATGAAGCAATGTGTTGAATGGTTGCGTAACAATCCAGGACCCGTCATGGTAGAGGATCATAAAATTGGTCCGCCAAAACGCGAAGAAATGAAAGCCGACATGGAAGCGCTGATTCATCACTTCAAATTGTTTACCGAAGGTTTTTGTTTGCCGGCAGGTGAAGCCTATGGCGCTGTTGAACATCCGAAAGGAGAGTTTGGTGTGTACCTGGTATCCGATGGCGCAAACAAACCTTATCGCATGAAAATTCGTGCGCCCGGGTTTGCGCATTTGTCGGCGTTGGATGAAATGACCCGCGGACATATGTTGGCCGATCTTGTTGCCGTTATCGGTACTCAGGACATCGTGTTTGGTGAAATCGACAGATAAATGATGCAATCGTATATGACTGATCAAAATAATATTCTCACAGAACATACACGGCATGAAATTGATGACTGGATAAAACGTTATCCGGTAGATCGTAAAAAGTCGGCATTGTTAGCTGCATTGCGTGCAGCACAGCACCAGAACAATGGATATCTGACAACAGCGTTAATGGATGCCGTGGCGGATTATCTATCCCTGAGCAAAATTGAAGTGTATGAAGTCGCCAGTTTTTATTCCATGTATGAATTAAAACCGGTGGCCCGACATAATGTGTCTGTCTGCACTAATGTGTGTTGCATGTTGATGGGGTCAGATACCATTGTCGGTCATCTTGAAAAGAAACTGGGTATTAAGCTCGGTGAAAGTACTGCAGATGGCCGTATCTATTTAAAGAAAGAAGAAGAATGCCTCGCTGCCTGTGCCGGTGGTCCGATGATGCAGATTAATCATAAATATTACACTGATCTCACACCAGAAAAACTGGATGAGATAATCGATGGTCTGGAGTAAACCATGGCGAACGAAGTCTGCTATGCAACTTTGCAGTTTAAAGACCAGCCCTGGTCCTACGACAACTACCTAAAAGTAGGTGGTTACCAGGCCTGGCGCAAAATTCTAGAGCAAAAAATTTCTCCGGAAGACCTGATTGCAGAAGTGAAGGCCTCTGGTTTGCGTGGTCGTGGTGGTGCAGGTTTCCCCACTGGTCTGAAATGGAGTTTTATGCCGCGCACAGCACCGGTGCAAAAATATATCGTGTGCAATTCTGATGAAAGTGAGCCCGGCACCTGCAAGGATCGCGATATCCTGATATACAACCCACATGCATTGGTAGAAGGCATGGCCATCGCAGCTTATTGCATAGGCGCAGATATTGGTTATAACTACATGCGTGGGGAATTTTTAGATGAGCCCTATCTGCATTTTGAGCAGGCCGTGAAAGAAGCCTATGCCCAGGGGTTATTAGGTAAGAATATTCTCGGCAGCGGTGTTAACTTTGATTTGTATCCAACACTGGGAGCCGGCGCCTATATTTGCGGCGAAGAAACCGCATTGCTCGAATCACTGGAAGGCAAAAAAGGCCAGCCACGTTTCAAGCCTCCATTCCCGGCCAATGTCGGCCTATATGGCATGCCAACCACCATTAACAATACAGAATCCCTGGCATCGGTTCCCAGCATAATACGTAATGGTGGTGAATGGTTTGCAAAACTGGGTGTGCCTAATTCCGGTGGCGTTAAATGTTTTTCGGTATCCGGTCATGTCAATAAACCGGGTAATTTTGAAATCAATATGGGCACCCCGTTTAAAGATTTACTGGCGATGGCCGGTGGAGTTAAAGACGGCCGTAAACTAAAAGCTGTTATCCCTGGTGGATCATCGGTTCCGGTTTTGCCCGGCGATATCATGATGGAATTAAATATGGATTACGATTCCATCAGCAAGGGTGGATCCATGCTGGGTTCCGGTGCTGTCATCGTTATGGATGAAACCACGGATATGGTGAAAGTTCTGCAACGAATCTCCCGGTTTTACTTCTCTGAATCCTGCGGTCAATGCACACCTTGTCGTGAAGGCACCGGCTGGTTATATCGCATGTTGACCCGCATTGTTGAAGGCAAAGGTGTAATCGAAGACCTGGAAAAACTGGATGATGTGGCCAGCAAGATCGAAGGTCGAACCATTTGTGCACTGGGTGATGCCGCGGCTATGCCGGTGAGAAGTTTTGTGAAGCATTTCCGTCACGAATTTGAATACTACATTGAACATAAACGCAGCATGGTTGAAGCAGCATGACAGATGAACTGGTAACAATTACGGTTAATGGTCGGGAGCTGAAAGCGCCAACAGGTGCCATGCTGATTTCAGTAACAGATGAAAACGGCATACGCATCCCGCGCTTCTGTTATCACAAGAAATTATCCGTTGCCGCTAACTGCCGTATGTGTCTGGTGGAAGTGGAAAAAGCACCCAAGCCCATGCCGGCCTGTGCAACCCCGGTTATGGACGGCATGGTGGTGCATACCCGTTCGCCCAAGGCGATTGCTGCGCAAGAATCCGTCATGGAGTTTCTGCTAATCAATCATCCGCTGGATTGCCCAATATGTGACCAGGGTGGTGAGTGTGAATTGCAGGATATTTCCATGGGTTTTGGTCAGGATGTCTCACAATATTCTGAAGTCAAACGTGTAGTCTTGGATAAAAATATTGGCCCACTGATTTCCACAGAATTAACCCGTTGCATTCAATGTACCCGTTGTATTCGTTTCGGTGAAGAAATTGCAGGTATGCGTGAACTGGGTGCCACTGATCGTGGCGACCGTATGCAAATCGGTACCTATATTGAAAAATCTGTTGATTCGGAAATGTCAGGCAATGTCATCGATATTTGTCCGGTCGGCGCACTGACTGCCAAACCTTCCCGTTTTTCTGCACGCGCATGGGAGCTGATTCAGCATCCGGCAATAGCGCCGCACGATAGCGTTGGTTCCAATATTTATGTGCATACCTTCCGCGATCAGGTTGTGCGAGTTGTGCCTCGTGAAAATGAATCTATCAATGAAGTCTGGATTTCAGATCGTGATCGTTTCAGTTATCAGGGTTTATATGCCAGTGACCGCATCACTTCACCCATGGTGAAGCAGGATGGCGAATGGAAACAAACCGACTGGGAAGATGCACTGCAAAAAGCAGCCGAAGGTTTGCAACATGTTATACAGTCACAGGGTGCAGATCAGTTATCGGCATGGGTATCGCCCAATTCAACACTGGAAGAATTGTATCTGACGCAAAAATTATTGCGTACAGCAGGCAGTGGCAACATTGATCATCGTTTGCGTCAACTGGATTTCAGTGATCAGGATGCGGCACCTGTTATGCCCTGGCTGGGTCAAACCATCGAAGATCTGGAAAAATTAAATGCGGCACTCTTAATTGGCTCCAATGTACGCAAGGAACAGCCGCTACTGGCTCACCGTATTCGCAAGGCCGCTGTACAGCACCAGGCAAAAATCAGTTTTGTTAATCCACGCAAATTTGACTGGCATTTCTCGCCAACTCATGAATGTACTGGATCAACCAGTGGCATGCTGGATATATTGGCAGCAATTGCGAAAGCAGCTTATGAATTATCGTCACAATCCGTTCCATCGCATCTGTCTGATGTTATTAACAAAGCTGATGTCAGTGATGAACATCGACAAATTGCTGATGAATTAAAA
>JBFHPZ010000309.1:0-3928 GCA_041592495.1 Gammaproteobacteria bacterium
ACCTATCCCCATCTAGTTCAACTCGTGCCTTTTCATATACCTGTTTATAAACACACTGGCCGTAGCGCCTGGATCATACGCTTAGGCTTAATGATTTACAGCCTGTTCAGCGGCAAGGGTTTTACCACGATTAAAAACGCTCAGTGGCATGAACTCGATCAGTTAAAAACCGAAGACCTGCAAACGGTCTTTCAATATTACGACGCACAAACCAATGATCAGTTACTAACCCAGGCAGTGATGACCGATGCACAACAACTGGGTGCCAAAGTATTAACCAACACCCGTTTCAAACGGGCAGAGTGCGATGACAAATATTGCCTGGTTGATTACCAGCACAATAAGCAATTACATCAGGCGCAATGCAAACTCATCATTAATGCCAGTGGCCCCTGGGTTAATCAGGTGCTGCAACATATTCAACCGCGTCCATCCATGCTGGATATAGATCTGGTCCTGGGTACACATATTGTAATTCCACGGCCCTTACACAAGGGTATGTATTATCTTGAGTCACCCACGGATCAGCGCGCTGTATTTGTCATGCCCTGGCAAAATAGCACCCTGATTGGCACCACCGAAACCCGGTTTGATGCGTCACTGGACAGGATTGAACCGCCAGCATCGGATATCGATTACCTGATAAAAATCTACAATCATTATTTTTCACAGCCTATTTCGCACAGCGACGTGATCGAGAGTTTTGCCGGCCTACGGGTGTTGCCCACAGCCCGGGGCAGCCATTTTCACCGACCACGGGACACGATTATTCATCACGACAACACCCAAAGCCCCCGTGTTTTTAGCCTTTATGGCGGCAAGCTCACTGCCCATCGCGCGACGGCTCGACAGCTTTTGCGCAGCATCAGGCCCTTGCTGCAATCATCCGGGTAACAAACTTCCCCATAAATTACCGCTGTTTACACCCTGCCTGATTGTCTAAAATACCTGCTTTTGCAGTTAGCGCTAAATCCAAGGGTAATCATGAGTAAACTCGAAGCACTGATTTTTGATGTCGATGGCACACTGGCCGATACCGAGCGCGATGGTCATCGCGTTGCCTTTAATATGGCATTTAAAGAATACGATCTGGACTGGTACTGGGATGAAGAACTCTACGGCAAATTGCTGGAAGTCACCGGCGGCAAGGAGCGCATGGCGTTTTATCTGGAAAAATTTAATACAGCCTATGCAAAAGATGCAAACACCCCGGCGCTGATTGCCGAACTGCACAAAGCCAAAACAAAACATTACACCGAATTACTATCCCATGGAGATATCCCCATGCGTCCCGGCGTAAAACGCTTGTTACAGGAAGCACGTGATGCCGGCATGCGGCTTGCGGTTGCCACCACCACCACGCCGGAAAATGTCACCGCATTACTGGAGCATGCGCTGGCACCGGGATCATCAAACTGGTTTGAGGTCATTGCGGCCGGCGATATCGTGCCGGCAAAAAAACCGGCTCCGGATATTTACGTGTATGCCCTGGAAAAAATGAATTTACCGGCTTCAGCCTGTCTGGCGTTTGAAGATTCAGAAAACGGCATCAAATCCTCCATGGGCGCCAATCTGAAAACCATTATCACGGTTAACGGTTACACTCACGATCATGATTTCAATGGTGCCGCACTGGTGCTGGATAACATGGGCGAACCGAACAAGGGTTTTAGCGTGCTCAAGGGCAATGACTTCGGACACAGCTATGTTAACCTGGAGTTATTGCACAAGATTCATGGCGAAGCATAATGGTTTACCAGGAAACGTTTTCACATAACACGCTGGGACGCGGCACAGCAAATATCACCCGCACAGTGGAAGAGATTCTGCACAAATCCGGCATTAACACCGGTATGCTGAATGTCTTCGTACATCACACCAGTGCATCATTAATCCTTTGTGAAAACGCCGACCCCACGGTGCGCAGTGACCTGGAATATTTCATGGGACGCTTAACACCCGATGGCGACCCCATGTTCGAACACAAGGATGAAGGCCCGGATGATATGTCCGCCCATGTACGCACGGTGTTAACCGACAGCAGTCTGGTGATCCCGGTAAACAATGGACAAACACTGTTAGGCACCTGGCAGGGTATATATTTATGGGAACATCGCACCCATCCCCATCACCGGAAAATTACCGTGACGGTTTACGGGGAATAATTGTAAATACATTTTATTGAACCACAGAGGACACAAAGGCACACGGAGTGTGTTAATGCGTGTTTTTTTGATACGCTTTATTAAATTTGAATTCGTTGCCCTACCTTGCATGTGAAGTTAAGAACAATCAAAATCTCAGTGCACCTTCGTGTCCTCTGTGGTTAAAAATCTTTTGTCTTTCAAACTGAATTCCGTATTTCTCCCCTTTTAAATGCCGCAATATTCAAGGCGATTTCATTCACCAGCCGCTGCCGTGATTCACGGCTGGCCCAGGCGACATGAGGCGTCAGGATTAAATTCGGTTTTGTGTATTGCAACATCGGATGATCCACAGGTGGCGGCTCCACGGTCAGCACATCACTGGCGGCACCGGCTATAACACGATTATTCAACGCCGATAGCAATGCCGCTTCATTCACAATGCCACCCCGCGCTGTGTTAATTAACAGTGCGGAAGGTTTCATTAATGCCAGTTCTTTTACATTAATCAGGTCTCGTGTTTCGTCAGTGAGTGGACAATGCAGCGATAACACATCAACTTGCGGCAATAATTCCTGCAATGACAATCGACCGGGCCGGTTATCCCTGTCATCACGTTGCGCGATTAACACGTTCATGCCAAAACAATCAGCAGCCTTGGCAACGGCCTGTCCAAGCTCTCCAAATCCAACAATACCCAGCGTCTTACCCATGAGTTCATGCACAGGGTAAGTGAGCAGGGAAAAATGCGGGCTGTTACTCCACTCACCCTGCGCCAGCGCATGCTGGAGTTCAGTCAGGCGTGTTGTTAAAGCCAGGATCAAGGCGAACACATGCTGCACCACGGAAGGCGTTGCATAATTCCGTACATTGCACACAGCTATACCCAATTCATGGGCGGCATTCACATCGATATTATTGGTGCCCGTGGCGGCCACACAAACCAGTTTGAGTTGCGGACTGGCTTCCAGCACGCTGCGATTAAGCACCACCTTGTTACTGATGACCAGTTGGCAATCCTTTAATGCCGCCGTCACCTGATCCGGAGCTGTCGTGTTGCGATATGTCAGCTGCGGCAATTGCTGATCGATTTGTGAGAAATCAAGATCGCCTGCGTTCAGTGACGCAGCATCCAGAAAAACGCCACGTTGGATCAAGACAGTTTCAGACATTGGTGTATACTCAATTTATAATTTCTTATTGGAGAAACATTATGGTTCAACAACCACCTGTAATCAAAGATGATCCCATGTATCGTTTGTTGCGCGCCGGTGATATTGCGGAATTCAACAAACGCAAAGCCAGCGGTGAAAGT
The DNA here is from genome assembly GCA_041592495.1 of Gammaproteobacteria bacterium. Lineage (GTDB taxonomy): Bacteria > Pseudomonadota > Gammaproteobacteria > SZUA-229 > SZUA-229 > JBFHPZ01. The sequence continues at coordinate 3,460 of JBFHPZ010000309.1, forward strand.
TGCGACCTCACGGGTGCTGATTTCAGAAGTGTTGATCTCAAAGGCATAGATGCCGATGGCCTGGATTTTACCAATTGCTATTTCCGTATGAGCAATTTACGCGGCATTGATTTTAGTAAAGCCAATCTGGAAGGCGCCAGTATCCATGGCGCACAGATTTCAGGTGTGTTTTTTCCACCGCAACTAACACCAGCCGAGATTGAACTGTCGCTGGAACATGGCACGCGTATGCGTTACACCAGGTAATTAATCACTCGCGATAACTGTCTTAGCAAAAGGTGCGCGCCACGCACCTTTTTTATTCACTGAAACAACATGCCTGTAACACTGATACAACTCACTGATACCCACATCCATGATCAGGTGGACGCCTGCTTCAAGGACACTGATCCCCATCAGTATCTGCAACGTATTATTCATCAGGTTCTGTTCCGCCATGGACAACCGGATTATGTGGTGGTGACCGGCG
>JBFHPZ010000310.1:0-3927 GCA_041592495.1 Gammaproteobacteria bacterium
CGCGGTGCAAAAATTTATGCGGAACTTGCTGGCTTTGGTTTAAGCGGTGATGCCTATCATATGACTCAACCCTCGGAAGGCGGTGAGGGTGCAGCACGTTGTATGCGCAATGCCATGCGTGACGCCGGCGTAAATCCTGACCAGATCCAGTTCGTAAACGCGCACGGTACTTCAACACCTGCAGGCGATGCAGCTGAAACCAATGCAGTCAAACTGGCTTTTGGTGATCATGCTTACAAACTGGCGGTGACTTCAACAAAATCCATGACCGGTCATCTTCTAGGTGCTGCAGGAGGCGTTGAAGCGGTGTTCACGGTCATGAGTATCAAGGACCAGGTCGCTACACCTACTATCAATCTGGTTAATCAGGATCCAGTCTGTGATCTCGATTTTGTTCCTAATACCGCTCGGGATATGAAAATTGATATTGCCATTTCCAATTCATTTGGCTTTGGTGGCACCAACGGAACCCTGTTATTCAAGAAAATTTGATACTGCCTCGATTATTGATTAAGGAGCCCAGTCAATGAGGGCTCACAATTATATTCAGCAAACACTGGCATTCATCCCGGATCTGTATGCACTCAATGCAACAAATCCGGGACGTTATCCTCATATCCTCGTCAGCTCCGCCAAGGGCAACGATCTTTCCCGATACGACATACTGTTTGCTTTTCCGGGCGAAACCATCAGCCAGGAACAGGGGATGCCTTTTCTGCCGCAACTGGATGCCGCTTTTGCCAGAGAAAAAATTCCAGCTGTTGATACAGACATCCCATTTACCGGCGGCTGGTTTTTGTATCTTGGCTATGAGCTGGCTGCCGAAATTGAACCCTGCCTGAAATTAATTCAGAACACTATTATTCCCAACGCCTTTGCCACTCGTTTTCCGGCAGCGATTATTGTCGATCATAAATTCAAACAGTCCTACATTGTATGTGAAACAGATTCTGCTGACCTCATCGAAGTCATCACTGCAGATATTGAAAGTCTTGGGCACTCGGAAACTTTGTATCAACAGAAAGTTGAGATAGAAGCATTGGTAGAAGATGATCCCGATATTTATCTGGAGCAGGTCAGGCAAATTAAGAATTACATCGTTGAAGGTGATGTATTTCAGGTAAACCTGTCACGGGGCTGGCAAACGAAATTAAAAAATAATATCAGTCATGCCAGTTTGCTATGGAGTCTGACACGAAATAATCCGGGCCCCTTCAATGCGCTGGTTACTATTGGTGATACAGCCGTGGTCAGTTCGTCACCGGAGCGTCTGATCAAAGTAAAAAACGGTTACGTCGAAACAAGACCCATTGCCGGTACACGTCCCCGTGCAATCAACCACCATGATGATCTTGCTTTATCAGAAGAGCTCATGCGGCATCCAAAAGAACGTGCCGAACATATCATGCTGATTGATCTGGAACGAAATGATCTTGGAAGAATTTGTCAGCCAGGTAGTGTTGTAGTCGATGAATTGATGTCACTGGAAACCTATCAACACGTACATCATATTGTGTCCAATATTCGTGGTAAATTACAGTTGAGTGTAACACCCGGTGAAATTATCGCGGCCGTTTTCCCCGGTGGCACCATCACGGGATGTCCTAAAGTCAGATGCATGGAAATTCTGGCGGAGCTGGAACAAACTTCACGAAATGCCTATACCGGTTCACTGGGTTACCTGAATCGTGACGGAAGTATGGATCTGAATATCCTGATTCGAACTATGATCCGTAATGAATTACACATAAAGTTCCGTGCAGGTGGTGGCATAGTGGCAGATTCTGATCCTCAACATGAATTGAATGAAACCCGCGCCAAGGCGAAGGGGATGATTATGGCCTTAGGTGCTACTCACACATGAACATGCTCGTCAATGGAGTTCCTGGTACATTGATACATTGTACTGATCGCGGGCTGCAATATGGTGATGGCCTGTTTGAAACCATCGCCTTTAAAAATGGCAGGTTACTATCCTGGCAAGCACATATGGATCGATTGAGCCAGGCTTGTGTACGACTCAATCTACCCGCAGTAGATGAAAGCACATGGATTGAAGACATTCGAAAACTCGAAATCAAAGACGAGAATCGTGTAATAAAATTGATCATCACACGTGGTATCGGTGATAGAGGGTATGCAGCCAGCACACCTGCTATACCAACAAGAATCGTCGCCGCTTATCCATGGCCTGACCATTCGTCATTCAAGCTTGATGAAGGCATAAGGGTGCGAATTTGCCATACTCAGATTTCAGTGAATCCAGTATTGGCAGGTTTAAAGCATTTGAATAGACTGGATAATGTTCTCGCACGTAACGAATGGACAGACAAGGCAATTGCTGAAGGACTAATGCTGGATGATCAGGACCATGTTATCGAAGGCACCATGAGCAATATATTTGCTGTAAAAAATAGCGTTATCTATACACCCAGACTTATAAGAGCCGGAGTTGAAGGTGTGCTTCGTTCAATCATTATAAAAATAGCACTGAAAAATAATATCAAGCTGGAAGAAACTGACTTAAAACGGAATGACCTTGTCACTATGGAAGAAATATTTGTGACCAATAGTATTATTGGGGTCTGGCCTGTGCATGAGATAGATGGACATAACTATGCCGTTGGGGCCGTAACAAAATTAATGATGCATAAACTAACCATGGAAGAGGATTATTATGCGCTTTAGAATTATTCCAACTCTTTTCAAGCTTCTGTTTATTGCAGGCCTGGCCATTTCTGTGGATGCATTTGTTTTCTTCAAAAGCCCAATGCAAACTACCGAGTCCATTATTTATGAGATGAAACCGGGGTCTTCCGTTAATCGTCTATCAAAAGATCTGAAGCAGATGGGTCTCATACAACGTCCGATATATTTGTCGCTATGGGCGCGTATCAATGGACAGGCGCGAAAAATCAAGGTTGGCGAATATCAAATCACACCGCAAATGACGCCATTCGAACTCCTTAATATGATGGTGCAAGGTAAAGTCATTCAATATTCACTAACTTTGGTAGAAGGATGGACCTTCTGGCAAATGATGGATCATATTAATCAGTCAGAAATGCTTAGTCATCACCTAACTGATTTACCAGATGAAGAAATCATGAAGCGTATTGGTCATGAAGGAGAACACCCGGAAGGACGTTTTTTTCCAGATACCTATCATTTCCCTAAAGGACTGGATGATATACGGTTTCTGCAAAGAGCCTATGATGCCATGCAACAAACACTGGAAAATAAATGGCAACAACGCGATGTTGGCTTGCCATTCAAAGACTCTTATGAAGCCCTTATACTGGCGTCTATTGTAGAGAAGGAGAGTGCTTTGCCCAGTGAACGCAAACTGATTGCCGGAGTATTCATTAACAGGATGAAAAAAGGTATGCGTTTACAAACCGATCCAACTGTTATTTATGGTTTAGGTAAAAACTTCGATGGCGATATTAAATTTCGTGACCTGAGAAAAGATACGCCCTATAACACATATACGCGTAAAGGTTTGCCACCCACGCCTATAGCAATGCCAGGCGTAGGTGCAATAGAAGCAGTCATGCAGCCTGAAAACTCAAGCTATTTATATTTTGTTGCTCGTCGTGATCAATCAGGTAGTCATGTGTTTTCGTCTTCACTGGACGAACATGAAGCAGCAGTGAATGAACATCAACGCAAAAGATAAATTATGAATCAGAATATAAGTAAAAATAGCGGCAAATTTATTACTCTTGAAGGATCAGAAGGTGTTGGCAAGACCAGCAACATGGAGTTTATAAAACAAATGCTGGATAACAACAATATCAATTATATTCAGACCCGGGAACCAGGTGGAACACCACTGGGCGAAACTTTACGTGAAATGTTATTGGGTGAAGAGTTCAAAGGAATGTCTGAAGATACAGAACTCATGCTGATGTTTGCGGCTCGGGC
>JBFHPZ010000311.1:0-3899 GCA_041592495.1 Gammaproteobacteria bacterium
GAACGCAACCGCAAACGGCGATGCAAATGATTCTCATTCAGGAAACGCGCCTGCGGAAGGGACCAGCGGCAGCGTGTGTTGTACCAGGTCAAGTTGATGCAGCCAGCAAGGCAGCTTGTTAATGGCGTCCCCAAGGGGATTCGAACCCCTGTTGCCGCCGTGAAAGGGCGGAGTCCTTGGCCTCTAGACGATGGGGACGCACTTGAGAAATGGTGGAGCTAGGCGGGATCGAACCGCCGACCTCTTGCATGCCATGCAAGCGCTCTCCCAGCTGAGCTATAGCCCCAAGAATGGAGGCGCGTAATCTAAGCCACTTCTTCTTTCCTGTCAAGATTTCATTCGTCCTTATTGTTTTCCAGATAAGCTAGTAACTGGTTGATTCTTTTAATGGTTTCTTCTTTACCCAATATATCCAGTGTGGTGTCGATAGAGGGCGAGGTGGTGGCACCTGTCACCGCTATGCGTAAGGGCTGCGCCACTTTGGGGAAGCCAATACTGTTTTCATCGACCACTGCCTGGATCACATGGTGTATGTTTTCAGCATACCATTCGGTAATGGCCTCAAATTTATCACGGACTTGCTGCAAAATCTCGCTGGATGTTGGCTTGATGTGTTTTTTCAGCGCATCCGGATTATATTCTTTTACCGGCTCATAGAAGAATCGGCAGCTCTGCACCATTTCCACGAAAGTTTTGCTGCGTTCGCGGAGCAGCATGACGACTTCCATCAAATCAGGTCCACCGCGGGGATCAATGCCGTGATCGCGTAGATAACCTGCAAACAGGTCCTTGATGTGTTCCGGCTCCAGATTATTCAGGTAATGCTGGTTCAGCCATTGCAGTTTTTCCGGGTTGAAAGAGGATGCCGATTTATTGATGTCCTTGATGTCGAATTTCTCGATCATTTCCTCGCGGGTGAAAATTTCCTGGTCGCCATGAGACCAGCCGAGTCGCACCAGATAATTCAACATGGCTTCCGGTAAATAACCTTCTTCGCGATATTGCATGACGCTCACGGCGCCATGGCGTTTGGACAGCCGTGAGCCATCAGCGCCCAGAATCATGGGCACATGGGCGTACACCGGCAATTCCGCACCCAACGCATTTAATATGTGTATCTGTCTGGGCGTGTTGTTCAGATGATCATCACCGCGAATAACATGGGTGATGTTCATTTCCCAGTCATCGACGACAACGGTCAGGTTATAGGTCGGGGTTCCGTCGGGGCGTGCTATCACCAGGTCGTCCAGTTCGCTGTTTTTGATAACTACACGGCCCTTGACCTGGTCATCGATAACAACTTCACCCTCCAGCGGGGTTTTGAACCGCACCACGGCATCATCGGAAGGGGCCAGATTTTTTTCACGACAACAGCCGTCATAACGCGGCTTTTGTTTATTCGCCATCTGCTCTTCGCGCAGTTTTTCCAGGCGTTCCTTGCTGCAGGTGCAGTAATAGGCATGGCCCTGATCCAGCAACTGTTGAATCACTTCCTTATAACGACCAAAGCGTTCGGTCTGGTAATAGGGGCCTTCGTCATAATCCAGGTTCAGCCATGTCATGCCATCCAGAATGGCCTGCACCGATTCATCGGTGGAGCGTTCCCGATCGGTATCTTCAACGCGTAAAATAAAATCGCCGCCCATTTTGCGGGCATAAAGCCAGGAGAAAAGTGCGGTGCGGGCGCCACCTATGTGGAGATAACCGGTGGGGCTGGGTGCAAATCGGGTACGGATTTTCATAGATTTGGATTTCTGGGGACCAATAAAAACATATAAAGAATGAGGGCGTATCAGAACAAAAAACTCTCATGGAATCAACAATATTCCTGTAGGATTTCCACCCAACAGTCATACATTAGCAATTTAATCCCTTGAACCAAGATTTATTCACAACTATTCACGCCTGGGCACGGGAGCTAGGATTCCAGCAACTGGCCATTACGGATATCGATTTATCCGCCCAGGAGACCTATTTCCTCAACTGGCTGGAAAGAAATTTCCATGGCGAGATGGCCTACATGGCCAGCCATGGCACCAAACGCAGCCGGCCTGCAGAACTGGTGCCGGGAACTGTCAGCGTGATTACGGTACGCCTGGATTATTTTCCGCCTAACAGCCAGCCCATTGAACAAGTCCTCGACAATCCAGAGATGGGTACCATTTCTCGCTACGCGACCGGGCGCGATTATCACAAACTTATCCGTAACCGCTTGCAAAAACTGGTGGATAAAATTCAGGCGAAAATCGGACCTTTTGGTTATCGCGTGTTCAGCGACAGTGCCCCGGTGCTGGAAAAACCGCTGGCTGAAAAATCCGGGATGGGCTGGATGGGCAAACACACCAATTTAATTAACCAGAAGGCCGGGTCCTGGTTTTTTCTGGGGGAAATTTATACCGATCTGCCACTGCCCACGACGCCTGAACCGGCCATCAACCACTGCGGCACCTGCCAGGCCTGCATCGATATCTGCCCAACCCAGGCCATTGTTGCACCCTACCAGCTGGATGCCCGACGCTGCATTTCCTACCTGACTATCGAACTCAAGGGCAGCATTCCCCTGGAATTCCGTAAAGCCATGGGCAATCGTATTTATGGTTGTGATGATTGCCAGATGGTGTGCCCGTGGAATCGGTTTGCCAAACCCTCCGATGAAAAAGATTTCGAAGTTCGTCATGGCCTGGATGCACCCAGGCTGCTGGATTTGCTTGCCTGGGATGAAGCACAATTCCTGAAAAAAATGGAAGGCTCGGCGATTCGCCGTATTGGTTATATGCAGTGGTTGCGCAATATTGCCATTGCCCTGGGTAATGCGCCTTATTCTGAAATGATTATCTCAGCACTTAAGAGCAAACGTTTAGAAGTGAATGAGCTTGTTCAGGAGCACATTGACTGGGCGCTGGAACAGCAGTTGAAACATCGTTGAGTTTGTTGTTGATGGAATCACCCTCCCCCTGCCCCCTCCCCTCAAGGGAGGGGGTAATTGTGTTACCTCCCCTCAGGGGAGAGGGTAATTGTGCTACCTATCCTCAAGGGAGGATTAAGATCCTTCCACTACGCTAGCGCTTCGGTCAGGATGACTTACGACTTAGAACTTACAACCCGCCCCTTAAACCTTATTCTTCTCGACATAATCAAAATATATTTTCTTACGATAATTGATCAAACCATTGGTAGAACTATCGTGATGTTCCACGTCACCGGGTTCATGCATGTCTTCCTGAATCTGTCCTGCCAGCACTTTGCCGTATTCCACACCCCATTGATCAAATGAATTGATGCTCCAGATGATGCCCTGCACAAACACCTTGTGTTCATACATGGCTAGGATGGAACCCAGGGTTTTGGGATTCAGGTTTTCAAAAATAATGGTATTGGTGGGCTTGTTGCCATCGAACACCTTGTGTTGAATGACTTCCTCGATTTCAGCGGTACTCATGCCTTTGGTTTTCATTTCTTCCAGAGCTTCGATGTATTTTTTCCCCAGCATCAGCGCCTTGGTCTGGGCAAAACAGTTGGACACCAGTACACGCTGGTGCAGGCCCAGGGGATTGTGACTTAAGGCCGCAATCAGGAAATCCGCCGGCACCGGCTTGGTGCCCTGGTGCAATAACTGGAAAAAGGCATGCTGACCATTGGTGCCCGGTTCACCCCAGATAATAGGTCCGGTGAGATAATCCACACGGTGACCGGTACGGTCGATGGTCTTACCGTTACTTTCCATATCCAGCTGTTGCAGATAGGCAGGCAGGCGCTCCAGATACTGGCTATAAGGCATGATGGCATGGCTTTGCCATTCGAAGAAATTGTTATACCAGATACCTAACAGTGCCAGAATCACCGGCATATTTTGCTCCAGCGGGGTTTCCATAAAATGCCGATCCATTTCATGGGCGCCC